>NZ_LNII01000077.1:0-21951 GCF_001463365.1 Enterobacter sp. 50793107
GAATATAAATGTACTTAACACCTTCATATTACCCCCTATTGTCTATTTCTCCATTAAGTATGTTTGCAGACAACCATTTAAACATTTTAAGATATAAGTCATCTTCTGACAACAAACCTTCATGAACTTGGACATTTAGAGAATCAGAAAGTTTCAGTTCTTTACCCGTTATAATTCCACCATTTTTGAGCTCTACCCTAACGCTATCATTATCAAGATCTCGCAAGGAGCTGGCGATAGTATCCAGTACGAACTGACCGCTGCCTGTGGTAGTTCGATTATAGCTTATCTCAAGTTTAACATTAAGATTCGCTTCATCCAGTGAATCGTCGAGATCTAATTTACTAGCCCAACCATCGCCCAGAACTGTATCAAGAATTTTAGTTCCTATTCCAGCAGGCTTAAATTGTACTGTTTTAGATTCGAGACGCTGAATTTCTCTTTTTGCCGCTTCTTTATCTCTTTTGGGATTGAGTTGTAATTGTTCACTTTCTATAGGAGAACGCCCTAACACCACACTCTTAACCGGGGATTCCTCTAATTTTTTCACTATAGAGTTTGCAGGCTTGTCCTTAAAAATTATGGAAGTAACGCCTGTTGTAGATAATGTATTATTGGCAAACAGGTTATTTACATGCTGCTCAAACTCTTTTGTTCTCAATGCGGCAGACTGGACAATTAAGACATGATTCTTATAAACCCCAAAATAAAGAATAGATTCTACAAACTCTTTTTCCGTCCCTTTATCGCCTTTACGCTTCTTAAGCGATGCGGTTGTTATAGGATCTATTTTATAAGCTTGGGCATTATCTTCCATCGTTATAGTTGCTTGGGTTTTACCAGGTTCGAAGAGTAAAAACTGCCCGAAGAAAATACTTTCGTAATGCTGGCTTTTATTAATGAGGTGAAATCCAGCAGACGGATCATTAGGGTCTATTTGCTCTTTTCTGCTAGATGCTAATTCATAAGCACCGCCTTCACCCAAGGCTTCCTCTAAAATAGATTGCAGATATTGCTTTGAACCACCAATCACCGCCCTTTTATAATGAACAGTTCTTCTTTTGTATGTTGTAGGTTCTTGTGTAGTCATCTAAGATCCTTAATTTCTTTCAATAGAATGCTAATAATTCAACATGAATTTAAATTGTAAATCCCAGCCCTTAAGATAACTCAAGAACAACATAAATCAATCATCAAAGCACAGAACAACACTGCATATGCTTAAGGCTGCTATTTCCCACTCATCCATTCTGGAGGGGCAGGCAATAGAGCCCGGTATCCTTCTAGATGCTCCAGCAAGGCATCCAGCTGTTCTGTATTCGTAACGAGTCGTTCTCCGGAAAGCGTGTGCATCACAAAACCGTGTGGGTCATCCCAAAAGAACGCTTCCTCTTCAAGGGCTTTACGGTAATCGGCAGTGTGCATTGTATCAAGACTGGTTAAACCAAACTTTTCCAGGTGTTCCCTGCGTTCCTCATTAGTGATTGGCATGTAGCCCCTCCTTTAAAATTTAAAAATATGCGTTTAAGTGTTCACCTGTTCACCTTTGCATTTTTTCTATTTAAATTCATTCGGTTACAGGGTGAAGACTATTATTTTAAGTATTCACTAGTGTTCACCCTAACCCTTCACCTTTTAAAAGAAAAGATCTTTAAAGGTGAACAGGTGAATACTTGGTGAACACTTCATAAAAAAGTGTTCACCCATTAACATATTGTTATTTAATGATTTTTGCACATGGTGAACAGTGGTGAACACTTTTCCCATTACTTTTGATTTTCTCCGCTGTTATGAGATGTATCATTCCACATAGGCATCCAGTCTTCTGAGTCGTCGTGAAGCGTGACGTTTGACCTTATGCCATGTTTTGTTTTGCGCTTCTGATACTCCTTACCGTATTCAGCCATTGCGCCTGGCATATCCGTACCGAACCTCATCAGCGACACCGGCTTGCTCAGACCATTGGCCCGCATGTAAGCCAGATAAGCGTGATACAGATAACGGCGCGGGCTGAATGGCACGATCTCGGCATTGCCAATCAGCATTCCATCACAAACCACCGAAGCCATCAGGTAGCCGCAAAAGTCCACCAGTGAATCCCCTTCACGTTTGATGGCCAGCGCTTCTTCTGATTTCTGCTGCTCATGCAAAAGCTGTTTGGCTTCGTCCTGCCTGGAAAAGCGAGTGAGCAGGTGGCGAATGATTACAGCCAGCTCACCTTCAATCTTCTCGGCCAGCATAGGATCGCGTTCGTTTTCCGGTACCACTTCGGAGAAGTTGAAAATCACCCGCCGTCTGGAAATCCCCCCGCTTCTGTCGCTGAACGACATGGCATTGTTATTGACGGCAAGCACCACCGCAGGAATACGGGTTGAATATGGTGCTTTGTGTTTTGGGTCGATAGCCACCTTATCCCCGCCAGTGATAGCTTTAATCCCTGCTCCGTCGCCAGCGTACCGGGTCATATCCGGCATGATAATCAGCGAATATCCCACTACCAGTGCCCTTTCCCTTGGGTTCTCCAGCGCCGCCATGCTCGCCGATACGGTGTTGGCCTTGCCCGCCAGCATCGTGCAGATCTCCGCCATAACACTTTTACCACTTCCGCCCGGCCCCGTTACCTCAAGAAACAGCTGCCAGTCGTACCGGTTCGCCAGCACCATAAACAGCGCAGACAGTACGCGGTCTGCTTTTCGGTCATTATCCGCCACAGAGCGGCGGAGCCATTTCCAGAAGTTCGGCGCATGGGTTGCCAGAGTCTCTCCTTCTGCTGGTTCGCTGAATGGCAATTCGCTCGCAACGATAAGCCAGTCCTTTTTATCATGCGGTCGAAATTGGCCTAACCGGGTATCAAAAACCCCGTTGCTGAAACCAATAAGATTTCGGGCTGTATTACCCATCACTGGCAGACCCAGCTTCATTGTATCGACAGCGGATTTAATCGCGTTCTGCGAATAGGCTACTTCGGCATCAATAAAAATTTGCGCCATTTCCCGCTGTAGCTCTTTATCCGAAAGCGGAACCCACACCACGCCGTTGTAATGATGAACCGTGTCGGAATCAGCATGGATCGCCAGATTGCCATCGTAATGAGCAAGCAGAACCTCCCCGCGCTGGCTGGCTCCCATCTGGTTAAGCGCTGGCGTAGCACTACCCCTCGTAGTCACCATTAGTGGCTCGTCTTCCAGGCGTTTCATTAATGGCGTCCAGTCCTCTTTCTCACCTTTTTCGTTGATAAACTCAGCATTGGTAACGCCAGCCTCACACAGCTTATTTGCAATCATGCTGATTTGGTTTTGCTCGATAAGTCCGGCCTGACAGACACGGGCAAACCGACGGCCTTTATCAACAATGCGCAGGTGGGGCAATTCCGCCAGTTGGGTGTGATCCAGAACCACAGGCGGAACATCGTCTCCATGCTCGCCCTTCCCTTTCTGGTAATCCTGAGCGGCTTTCCATGCTCCCGTTCCAGCAAAGATGATGGCCTCCTCCATTTTGTCGCGCGGGAGGGTTTTCACATTAGGCGCGTTTTTCACTGTAAGCCTCCTGCGCTTTCTGCAGACGATCTTTTGACTCATGAACCAAGCTGAAAATGGCGGCCACACAGTTAGATTCGTGTTCATCACCTTCGCCGAGGGAGTTCATCCAGATTTCCAGCATAGCCAGAGCCTGATTGCTGTATGCCAGTGCGTCTTCGGCGTGCATCAGGACTTCAAAAGGAACCTGTCTCATTTTGTCTCTCCCATGTGCAGCTCGGCGACTAATGCCCGGTGGATTTCCTGATTAAAATCACAGGCAATAGAAATCAGATTCAGCAGCGTTTCTGAACATTCACCAGAGGCTTTTTCCAGGATGGTTTCGTAAAGTGATGAAGCCAGCGCTGATTTATATTCGGCCTGCTCCAGACAGATTGGATCACGCATGGCGCACCTCCACAGGCAGACGGCCAGCGAATACCATCACGCAGCCAGCCGGTGATTGCTCACGGGCTTCGCGCTCAGTGGTAGCGGTGATGTGAATGACGTTGCGCCCGATGGCGCTCAGTGCAAGAAAACGCCAGATGTAGGACTTCCGCCCTTGCGGGTGTGTGATATGATCTTTCATAGCTTCCTCGATACGTAACTTATCGGTGGAGGTCAGACGCCCTGGCACTGTTCCCGCAGTCCGGGGCGTTGTCTTTTGCATGTTCGTCGTGATAACGTACGTACATAACAAAATCCATGCTATAAGGTTACGTACGTACATGTCAACTATCAAACGAGATAAAACACCAAAAGGAGAAGGGCTGTCGCCTACTTTCCAGATCCGAATCACTCCAGAATTACGGCAGCAGCTTAATGATGCCGCAGAACGTGAGGGCGTTAGTCTCGGTAATTGGTTGAAAGAACTGGCCCGCGCGGAATTGCGCCGACAGGGCATCGAGCCAAAAGGCTGAACAGGGTTACTCCCCGTAATGCTGTGGACTGCCCCTCTTAAAAAGGGTCTGTTTTGCGCATATCTTTTGGCTGCTTGGTTAACCTCGTGACTTTGAGGTACTACCCTCTCGTAAGCCAAATCTGGATTACGGTACAAAACTGTACGTTGTTGATTTCCCTCGTAGAGCAAAAATGTGCTGCCATTGCAGCTCTCTACGTTATTCGTCGGAACCTCTGAACCTAAGCAGTGTTGATGTTCAAGCGAACCCGAATACTGTTCGTGCTTGTTGCTCGCCAATTCTCGCGTTTCGCGATAATTACGCAAATTCAGTAAGTTGAGTATGTTCTGAGCAAGACGTGAATTCCCGTCTTGATTTTTTTTCAATGGGTTGCAATGTCCGTACGTTAAACGTACGCGGTTGTTTAAACTCGGCATATCACCGAGCTTGATTTGCGCGTGCGAATTTCGTCGGCTCAAATTCTGCGCAACCATGATTGAGTTATGCAAATAGCACGCGGCTAACTCAAAAGGACTTGAGCGCCCCCAAACGGGGGAGCGCAAAATTTTAGGCATAAGACGCATCAGCGAATCTCCAACACTGGCGATGAAGTGATCAGGCTGGCGAACGCATCCATACGGCGGGCAACTTCACGCACCGCATCGCCTGGACTCATGCCATTACGCACCGCCTCATTAAAGGCCGCCTGTTCGATTTTCTGCATCACCACCAACAGCCCCAATTGCTGTTCGTCTGCGGTACCGCGCTCACCATCAGACAAACCAGCCACGCGGTTTTCAGCGCGGGCCAGATTGATGTAATGGTGCCGTTGTGCGCCCAGGGCTTTTAATCCGTCGCGGCTTTCGTGGTAGCCAGGCAGGTACTCACGGCGGATAGGTTCTGCGGCGCGGCGCTTAGTGAATGCCTTCGTAACATCCAGCTTGAACTGGTTAATACGTTCAGGATCACGCCCTCGGGTGATACGCAGCAGATAGTCGAGCTGCGGCTCATTCAGCAGATAACTAATCTCAGGACGCCCACGCTTTCGGCCGGATTTTCCCGATTTCAAATCGGTTAATTCCTTGAGTGACTGACGAGGCAGTGATCCCAGCTCGCGCAATCTGCTCTGGTGCGATTTAATCGTCGCGCTTAGGCTTTCATGTTGTATTCCGGCTCGCTCTGAAATAAGGCGGGAATCTATACGCGGCTCCGATTTGTGATTAATTAAAATATCGCTCTGGCTGGCTTCAGGGTGAGCGAATCCCTGCCCGTTGAGGGCATTAATTTTTTTCATCTCTGATTACCTGTGGTTAATTAAGCAGATTTGCGGCTGTATGGGTTATTGACGTTCTCTACTGCAGGCGGATTACGAACCCACCAGAGCACATCAGAAAGAAGCCAGGCACAGCTATTGCGGCCGAAGTGGCAGCGTGGCGGGAAACGCCCCTGCTGCTCCATTTTCCAACGGCTGGAACGGGAAAGGCTGGTGATCTCGCTACATTCTTCTTCACGGATCCGACGGTCGAACTTAAAGCCGTACTCTTCTAAAAGGGTGCGGCGCTGCTCAGGATTTGGCGGGGTAAAGGTGATATTTTGCATGTTGCCTCCACTGTTTCTACGTTTTGTGGAGGCTATTATTTGCTATTAAAAAGCATGGTTCACTATTAGATAATTTTTAATTATTTCTATATGGATTTCCCGATTAAAATGAATCCATAGCTTTGCGCTTTAATATTTCTATAGAAAAATCTGCGGAAAAATTTCTAATGAACGGTTTGATCGTTTGAGCGATACCAATGGCGTCATACTCTGCATTAGGAAACAGGGCTAAAGATAAAACTCTGTTAGTGATTGTTGCATTGTTAATTTTAGCCCACTCCATAAGGTCTAACATTGGCAATATCTTGTAATCGAATATTTTCTTTTTGATTACACTCCAGCTATTACTTAACTTACAACTATTTTCACTTTTCCTTTCAAGATCCATTCGCCATATTGGCAACAATGCAGCCAAATCGCTTAATAAAATTTCATCAGGCCAAGACAAATCTAAAGTAATGTGCATTTGATCATTATCGCTTATGGTCTTACTTACAGACCTTTTTTGTCCACGCAATGAGCGATTAATTTTATTTTCATCAATATAATGAGAGGCTTTCTTAGACAACTGCATCACATCAATTAATCTTAAAGGCTCAACACCTCCGACGGCATCCATTTGCCATTCAGAATATTTTTTTCTTTTTATTTTCTCTGCAAATAATTTTCCGCTCAGCGGCCGAATTGGGTTACTAAATCTTTCTTCCATAAATGAAGCGAACTCATTTCTTGCTCCGGGATAGGTATCAAGCCATTCAAAATCATCATTAGCAACTTCCATTCTCATAGCTAACTGATTAATTAAATCAAGATCACTCAGCCCATTGATAGAATTGTAATTGTCCAATGAAAACCATTTCGGCAAATCGGTCATTTTATTTATCTTTTTCATTTCTCACCAGCCTTTAAAATAACAATATTCGAGTGATTACCCGCCAAAATATCGAGACGGTCATACCATTTATTCAGCGCATCCAGTTTCTCAGGCAAGTACAGACTACGGTTGTAAATCGCCATGACGCCCGGCATTGAGTGCCCCAACAACTGTTCGACAACGTGTGGTGCTATACCCATATTATTCATATGCGTTGCTAAAGTTCGTCTTAGATCGTGCAGTGTCCATGGTTCAGAATGCCCCAGCTTTTTATAAACGCCGCGGCCCCACTGACTTACCGCTTCACTGCCTTTAACCGACCCAAGCAAAAGGCCGGATCGTTTCGTTTCATCATGCAGTATTTCAATGAATTTGCGCATGGCATCCGGCACAGGTCTTACAATCTTCTCGCCGCCCTTGCTGTGCTCTTTGGGAACTGTCCAGACCCAGGCATCCATATCCCATTCACTCCACTCTGATAGCCTGGCCTCCTGCGTTCGGCACCCAAACACCATTAGGATTGTCAGTAGCCTGGTGTAGTAAGGCATGAAGCAAGTGCCAGAGGAAATGGCAGCCCATAAATCGCCAGCCTCTTTATCGTTTAATACCCGGTCTTTTTTTGCCTGTTTTTTACCGACATCTGGAATTGTTAAATCTTCAAGCGCGGTACTCACAGCATAGCGACGAACCCGGCAGAATTTCAGGGCTTGTTTGCACATCTGGAACACATAACCTGCGGCGACTGGAGTTTTCTTTTTCATCCTGTCAAAGCAGTCAAGCCAGTATCGTGTTTCACAGTCAGCGAGCGCCATTTTCCCTATATAAGGATAAATGTGTTTTCGCAGCTCCGCTTTGTGCCGTTCAACATTCGCGCGGTTCTCTTCTGCATATTCGCGTATCCAGTATTCTATAGCTTCCTTAACAGTGACCGGTTTAAGCGTTTCCTGAGTGGTCAGCGCCAACTGGTGCTTTGGATCTTTACCTGAGGCCAGCCATTGGCGGCATTTATCACGCGAAGAACGGGCTTCTTTGAGGCTCATATCCGGGTATCGTCCCAGAGTAAGACGATGCAGCTTCTGCCCGTCGAGTCGGTAAGTAAACACCCAGCTAATACCACCAGCTTTCGTTACCTTGGCGCTCAGCCCGGCACCATCAGCATAGAACTCAATCTTACTGGCCGGGATACCATGTAATCCCTTTAACTTCCTGTCGCTCAGTTTGTTAAGTTCGCCAGCCATAGACCACCCAGCCCAAAGTGTTTATACAAATGTTTATACAGAATTGCTTGCATAATAGCATAAACAAAGAAAAACACTGGAACAATATACAGGCATGAATTTATACAACACATTGATTATTATATGAATATTATAATCATCTAAAAGCATGAAAACAGCTAATATGACAGTACGGCATGAACTAATTTCGGTTAGCGAAATGCTTGTTTAAAAAGGCGCTACCTGGCATGGGGATGCGCCTTTTTTATTGCTCCACATCTGCCACCGTCAACGCTTTGTAAACCTTCGCTTTCCCCACTTTTCAACCGCCGCTTTTCGTGTATATTTCCACCACCTTACTGGCTCTCTTCTTCCGGAATGTCATAATGATTCGTAAATACTGGTGGCTGGTTGTCTTTGCTGTCTCCGTTTTTCTCTTTGATGCGCTGCTGATGCAGTGGATTGAACTGATGAGCACCGAAACCGATAAGTGTCGCAATATGGATTCCGTGAACCCGCTTAAACTCGTCAATTGTTCAGAGCTGGACTGAGCCGCCAACGTCGTCAAAAACCCCGAAATCACTTAATAAAAACGGGGATTTAAATCCCTTTGAGTCATTACCTTACGATGATAATGTCTCGCCCTTCACCACCGCCCTTGCGTAACCTCACACTCGAGTTGAACCGATCATGCTGGTTAGCCAATACAACCATATCCTTGTCGTCCTCTCCTTTGTTGTCGCTATCCTTGCTGCCTATACCGCGCTGAATATGGCCGCGCGTGTGGCGGGAAGTCAGGGCGTGGCAGCGCGCATCTGGCTGGCCGGTGGCGGTGTTGCAATGGGTATTGGCGTATGGGCGATGCATTTTATCGGCATGCTGGCGATGGATCTCTCCATGAGCATGAGCTACAACGCCACCCTGACGGGGTTATCGATGGTTATCGCCGTGGGTTCATCCTTGTTTGCGCTGTGGCTTGTCAGCTGCGAGCAGCTGCGTTTGCGCCGTCTGCTGCCCGGTGCACTAGTCATGGGAACCGGTATTGTGGCCATGCATTACACCGGCATGGCGGCCCTGGAGGTTACGCCCGGTATTATCTGGGATAAAACATGGGTGGCGATATCAGTCGCTATTGCGCTTGCTGCGTCGCTCGCCGCACTGTGGCTGACGTTCCGCCTGCGTCATGAGGCCGCTCAGGTCGCGCTGATGCGCATGGGTGCCGCAATCACGATGGGGATTGCGATTGCCGGAATGCATTATGCGGGGATGAAAGCCGCACAGTTTCCAGTGTCGACCATGGCTCACCATGAGGGGATTAACGGCAGCTGGCTGGCCGTGCTGGTGAGCGTTGTCGCACTGGCCATCCTTGGTATCACCCTGCTGGTGTCGATGCTGGATGCGCGCCTGCAGGCTCGTACCTCTCTCCTCGCCTCGTCTCTGGCGGAAGCAAACCGGGAGCTGGCCCAGCTGGCGCTACAGGATACGCTGACGCGCCTGCCCAATCGTATCCTGCTGGAAGATCGACTCGATCAGGCCATCAACAAAGCAGACCGTGAAGGCACGCATTTCGCATTGATGTTTATGGATCTCGACGGCTTTAAAACCGTCAATGACGCCTACGGGCATGATGTCGGCGATAAACTGCTGGTTGCCGTTACGCAACGCCTGCTGCTCCCTCTGAAAGGCCAGTTCACCCTTGCACGTATTGGCGGTGATGAATTTGTTCTGCTGGCAGAAGTTGGGGGGCCGGACGATGCAGCCTCCCTTGCCAATGCCCTGGTGCGCACTATCGATAGTCCATTCAATGTGGATCCGTATGAGCTGGTGGTGACCCTCAGTATTGGCATTGCGCTTTATCCTCACGATGGCAAAACCGATCGCGAGCTGATGTTTAACGCCGATGCGGCGATGTACCACACCAAGCATATGGGCCGTAACGGTTATCACTTTTTCCAGCCCTCCATGAACACGCTGGCGCAAACCCATCTGCAGCTGATGAACGATCTGTGGCTGGCCATCGATCGTAATGAGCTACAGCTGCATTATCAGCCCAAATTCCATGCGCCGGCAGGCCCCGTACTCGGGTTTGAGGCACTCCTGCGCTGGCAACACCCGAAGCTGGGATTGCTGACGCCAGACCTGTTCCTGCCGCTGGCGGAAAAAACGGGACAGATCATTCCCATTGGCAACTGGGTTATCAACGAAGCCTGCCGCCAGTTGCGGGAATGGCACCTTAAAGGGCATCAAAACTGGTCAATGGCGGTGAACCTGTCGACACTTCAGTTTGAACAACCTTCGCTGGTGAGTACGGTGCTTGATTGTCTGACACGTCACCAGGTGCCGCCGGAAATGCTGATCCTTGAAGTGACGGAAACCACTGCGATGAGTAACCCGGATGAGAGCGTGCGGGTGCTGACAGAGCTGACGAATGCGGGTGTGAAAGCCTCTATTGATGACTTTGGTACCGGCT
Organism: Enterobacter sp. 50793107; assembly: GCF_001463365.1. NCBI lineage: Bacteria > Pseudomonadati > Pseudomonadota > Gammaproteobacteria > Enterobacterales > Enterobacteriaceae > Enterobacter > Enterobacter sp. 50793107. Next base: position 10,575 of record NZ_LNII01000077.1, read on the forward strand.
ACTCGAGCCTGCTGTATCTTAAACGCTTACCCGCCTGTGAATTGAAAATCGACAGGGCGTTTGTAAAAGAGCTCAGTGGAGAAAGCGAAGATGCGACCATTGTCTCCGCGATTGTCGCCCTGGCGAAAACGCTGAATCTGAAAGTGGTGGCTGAAGGGGTGGAAACCGAAGCACAGCAAGCCTTTTTGACGGAACTGGGCTGTAATACCCTTCAGGGCTATTTGTTAGGAAAGCCTGTCAGTGCGCAGACCATTGAAACGCTTTGCGAGCAGGGAGAGATCTTGCCCGACACCGAGTCGTAAGCTTCTTCACGTGGCGACACTCGTACCACCGGGAGTGTCGCCAGAATGTTATCGACCAGAGCAGGTGCCTGTTGATAGAGGTTGAAGCTGTCGTTATTCATTAACCAGTTTTTAATTATTCCGCTAAAAAATCCGTGGAACACTATCAGCGTTAAATCCACATTGACCTGCGAAGAAATGATGTTTCGTGAAATACAGCGCTCCAGTGTCGCACGTAGAAAATCATTGTTGAAACCAATACGTTTCCTGATTTCATACTCGGAAACCATATCACTGGTGAATTCACACTTATGATACAAAATCTGTAACAGCGCGCACTGGCGAGGCTCATGCGCAATATATTGCAACGCAGTGATAAATTGCTCACGAAGCATTAACAAGGGATCATCTTTTTCGGAAAGAGAAAGTCTGTCGCGAATGAGATCGCGAAGCGGCAATTGCTGTTCCCAGATAGCATTAAATATCTCTGTTTTACTGGTGAAATGCCAATAGACGGCCCCACGCGTCACCTTTGCCGCATCGGCGATATCCGTCAGCGTTGTGTTGGTTACGCCACGTGTCGCAAACTGCCCGATAGCCGCTTCAATCAGCTGTTGACGGGTTTGTTGAGCCTCTGCTTTCTTTTTACGCGCCATGGACGATTACTCGTTACTCACAAGAATTAAGCTGTTTAGTAGGGTTTTGTAATCGGAAGTATTCATGAAAGACAAGGTGAATTCTGCACAAAAAAAGTCAATTCGCTTTATTTATAACTGAGGTAAATACATACCAATAATTAAATTCACAAAACAGATGGATGCCCTCTATGAAACATCACTCTCCTGATTACTTTTGTTAAAGTATATTGCTGTAAACGCAAAGCCTTCTTCTGATTTTCTTTCCTGCCGCATTTATCCGCACTTATAAATTAAAAAACATTAAATACCCTCATTATTATACGCAGCTACATTTTTTGTTTTTGTCCCCTGCCCTGTCACCGATCCACGGAAATATCGGTTAATGGGTATTTAAAGGAACAGTAATGACGAATCATTTCAGACGCTTGCCCTTAACCGGTTTTATTGTCTGCGCCGCACTGCTTGCCGGATGCGATGGACAGGAAAATCAGCAACATCAACCGCAGCCGCCTCAGGTGAGTGTACACATTGTCAAAAGTGCCCCCCTCACTGTGACAACAGAGCTGCCGGGCAGAACAGATGCGTTTCGCGTTGCGGAAGTGCGTCCTCAGGTTAGCGGCATTATCCTGCGTCGCAATTTCACCGAAGGCAGCGATGTCAAAGCTGGTCAGTCACTTTATCAGATCGATCCCGCCAGCTATCAGGCGGCGTATGACAGCGCAAAAGGAGAGCTGGCGAAAGCCCAGGCGGCAGCCAATATTGCGCACCTGACGGTGAAACGTTATCTCCCGCTGGTGGGCACACAGTATGTCAGTAAGCAGGAGTACGACCAGGCCGTTGCAACGGCTCAGCAGGCGGATGCCAGCGTCGTTGCTGCAAAAGCAGGAGTTGAAAGCGCACGCATCAACCTTGCCTATACCAAAGTCACCTCTCCCGTCGATGGTCGCATTGGTAAATCCAGCGTGACCGAGGGAGCACTCGTCACCAACGGCCAGGCAAACGCCCTGGCAACGGTACAGCAACTGGATCCGATGTATGTCGATGTCACCCAGTCCAGCAATGATTTTATGCGTCTGAAGCAGACAAGCCTGCAAAAAGGGGAGACCACCAGCACCGTCGAGCTGTTGATGGAGAATGGTCAGCCCTATCCGCTAAAAGGCACGCTGCAGTTTTCTGATGTGACGGTTGATGAAAGCACTGGCTCCATCACTCTGCGGGCGATTTTCCCGAATCCGCAACACCTGCTGTTACCGGGAATGTTTGTACGCGCCCGCATTAATGAGGGTACGCAGCCGAATGCGATTCTGATCCCACAGCAAGGCGTCACCCGCACGCCGCGTGGGGATGCAACCGTCCTGATTGTTAACGACAAAAACCAGGTTGAGTCACGCACCGTCGTTGCCTCTCAGGCCATTGGCGATCGCTGGCTGGTCACAGAGGGGCTGAAAAACGGTGACCGCGTGATTGTCAGTGGGTTACAAAAAGCCAAACCTGGGGCTACCGTCGTCGCCACACCCGATACCTCTACGACTCCAGCCGGTTAAGGAACGACGTCATGGCTAATTTCTTTATCCAGAGGCCGGTTTTCGCCTGGGTACTCGCCATCATTTTGATGATTGCAGGTGGGCTGGCGATCCTCAAACTGCCCGTCGCGCAGTATCCGACTATCGCCCCACCCGCGGTTGCTATAACCGCAACCTACCCTGGCGCAGATGCGCAGACGGTGCAGGATACCGTGACGCAGGTTATCGAACAGAATATGAACGGCATCGATAACCTGATGTATATGTCATCCACCAGCGATTCTGCAGGTAATGTCACCATCACCCTGACCTTTGAGTCTGGTACAGACCCGGATATCGCCCAGGTTCAGGTTCAGAATAAACTTCAGCTCGCCATGCCGCTGCTGCCGCAGGAAGTGCAGCAACAAGGGATCGGCGTTGAGAAGTCCAGCAGCAGCTTCCTGCTGGTGGCTGGCTTTGTTTCAGACAATAAAAGCCTCTCGCAGGATGACATTTCCGACTACGTCGCCTCGAATGTGAAAGATGCCATTAGTCGAACCACAGGGGTGGGTGATGTTCAGCTGTTTGGTGCCCAGTATGCAATGCGCATCTGGCTCGACAGTAACGCGATGAATAAATACCAGCTGACGCCGCTGGACATTATTAATCAACTGAAAACCCAGAATGACCAGATAGCGGCAGGCCAGCTAGGCGGAACGCCGTCCGTGCCGGGCCAGCAATTGAACGCCTCGATCATTGCGCAAACCCGCCTGAAATCACCGGAAGAGTTTGGCCGCGTGACGCTGAAGGTGAACCAGGACGGCTCGATGGTGCACCTGAAGGATGTCGCACGCATTGAACTGGGCGGTGAAAACTACAATATGGTGACCAAAATCAACGGGCAGGCCGCAACCGGCCTGGGGATTAAGCTGGCGACCGGTGCAAATGCGCTGGATACGGCGGCGGCCATCAAGAGCAAGCTGGCGCAACTGCAGCAATTCTTCCCACAGGGTCTGAAGGTGGTTTATCCGTACGACACCACGCCGTTTGTGAAGATCTCTATTCACGAAGTGGTAAAAACCCTGTTTGAAGCGATCATTCTCGTCTTCCTGGTGATGTATCTGTTCCTGCAAAACCTGCGCGCGACGCTTATCCCCACTATCGCGGTGCCGGTTGTTTTGCTGGGTACCTTCGCGGTGCTGGCGGCGTTCGGGTTCTCCATCAATACCCTGACGATGTTCGGGATGGTGCTGGCAATAGGCTTGCTGGTTGATGATGCCATCGTGGTCGTTGAGAACGTCGAACGCGTGATGGTAGAAGACAAACTGCCGCCGAAAGAGGCGACGCAGAAGTCGATGGAACAGATTCAGGGCGCACTGGTGGGTATAGCCATGGTGCTGTCGGCGGTCTTTATCCCGATGGCATTTTTCGGTGGCTCGACCGGGGCCATCTATCGCCAGTTTTCACTGACCATCGTTTCGGCAATGGCACTCTCCGTGTTGGTCGCCCTGATCCTGACCCCCGCGCTGTGCGCAACCCTGCTTAAACCGGTATCCGGCGATCACCACGAAAAGAAAGGCGGTTTCTTTGGCTGGTTTAATGCGCTTTTTGACCGCAGCGTGGAGCACTACAGCAACAGCGTGAGCGGCATTTTACGCAAGACCGGACGCTACCTGGTGGTGTACATCATCATTGTGGGTGGTATGGCGGTGCTATTCCTGCGCTTGCCCACCTCCTTCCTGCCCGAAGAGGACCAGGGGGTATTTATGACGATGGTGCAACTTCCGGCCGGTGCGACCCAGACGCGTACACAGCAGGTCCTCGATCAGGTCCAGAACTATTATCTGAAAAACGAGAAGGCCAATGTTGAATCTGTCTTTACCGTTAATGGCTTTAGTTTTAGCGGCCAGGGCCAGAACGCCGGGATTGCCTTTATCAGCCTGAAGCCCTGGGAAGCACGACCGGGGGCGGAAAATAGCGTTGAGGCGATTGTTGGCCGCGCGACAAAAGCCTTCAGTCAGATAAAAGATGGGCTCGTATTTCCATTTAACCTGCCTGCAATTATCGAACTGGGAACCGCAACGGGTTTCGACTTCGAACTGATTGATCAGGCAAACCTGGGGCATACCTCGCTGACGCAGGCGCGGAACGAGCTGCTCGGAATGGTGAAATCGCACCCTGACATGCTGGTGCGCGTGCGGCCAAATGGTCTGGAAGATACCCCGCAGTTTAAACTGGATGTCGACCAGGAGAAGGCTCAGGCGCTGGGCATCAGTCTTTCTGACGTCAACCAGACCATCTCGACGGCCCTGGGTGGAACTTATGTAAATGACTTTATCGATCATGGCCGCGTGAAAAAGGTCTATGTCCAGGCCGATGCGCGCTTCCGTATGCTGCCTGGTGACATCAGCAACCTGTATGTACGCAGCGCAAATGGTGAGATGGTACCTTTCTCCGCCTTTAGCACCTCGCACTGGGTGTACGGTTCACCTCGCCTGGAGCGCTATAACGGGATGCCATCCATGGAGATCATCGGTGAGTCCGCCCCCGGTAAAAGTACCGGTGAGGCCATGGCGCTGATGGAAAGTCTTGCTGCAAAACTGCCTTCCGGCATCGGGTATGACTGGACAGGAATGTCTTATCAGGAGCGACTTTCCGGAAATCAGGCGCCTGCGTTGTACGCTATTTCACTGATTGTGGTGTTTCTGTGTCTGGCTGCTCTTTACGAAAGCTGGTCCATTCCCTTCTCAGTGATGCTGGTGGTCCCGCTGGGAGTCATTGGGGCGCTGTTTGCAGCAGCGTTACGTGGTTTGAACAATGACGTCTATTTCCAGGTGGGTTTGCTGACAACGATTGGTTTGTCGGCTAAAAACGCCATTCTGATCGTTGAGTTTGCCAAAGATCTGATGGAAAAAGAGGGTAAAGGCATCATTGAAGCCACGCTGGAAGCATCGAGAATGCGCCTTCGACCGATCCTGATGACCTCGCTCGCCTTTATTCTTGGCGTCATGCCGCTGGTGATCAGCCATGGCGCCGGGAGCGGTGCGCAAAATGCGGTCGGGACAGGGGTCATGGGGGGCATGCTTTCCGCAACGCTTCTGGCTATCTTCTTCGTGCCCGTTTTCTTTGTGGTCGTCCGGCGACGCTTTACGCGCCATAAAGAGTAATGAATACCTGAAAGGCACCTCTGGTGCCTTTTTTATTTTAAGATAAACAGTGTATTAAGATCGCAGTGTTAAAAAGAGTCAGTTTGCATTAAGTAAGAACGCCACGTTGTTACTCCATAATTTCTCCATTAATTCGTTCTGACGAAACACTTTTCTCCACGATGTTTACAAACAACATAATTTGAGATTATTCCTCGTGTAACGTGGGCTTATCCCGGTGGTAAAATAACCTCCAGTTCGTTAATAGCCCTCCTGGCTTTATAGCGGACGCGAAATAATACTGAGGTAACATCATGAAAAGATTCATTTCCGTTGCACTACTCGCTGCGCTGCTGGCTGGATGCGCGCACGACTCTCCATGTGTACCGGTATACGACGATCAGGGCCGACTGGTTCATACCAATACCTGTATGAAAGGTACCACTCAGGATAACTGGGAAACAGCAGGTGCTATCGCTGGTGGTGCTGCCGCGGTGGCGGGGTTGACGCTGGGTATTGTTGCCCTGACCCGATAACATCTGTTCAGAAAGCGCGGCTCTGGCCGCGCTTTTGCTTTGAATGAGTGCAGTAATATCAAATCAGTAAAAAGACCCGTATTTATTCACACCATTAATTTTAGCCAGAAGCCTGTCACCTCTTTTTCACTTCCCCTTTTAATTTTGTATTCAGTTTTGATGATTTTCACCCATTCATATTATTGAATACCCGGCCAATATTCACTCCGGAAACTATCTCTTCTTTTTCTCTGACCCTCCTTAAAAGTTTTGCTCCGATTTGTGGCACAGGTTGTAATTTCGCACCGTTTCGGGGCGCTCCTTTTATTTAAGCCTGTCTACACTCAGCATTAAGCGTTCACTTATCGCTTATTTCATCGAGCGCGAAACCTGGCATTACGTTTGCTATATAAACGTCGGCCAACGCCACAGATGGGTAAAAGTGTTTAAAACACCTAAATAACGATAAATTTAGCCACACAGGATGCATTATGAAAAAGACGATGATAGCCAGCCTGGCCGCTGCGGGTATGTTGTTTGCTGTTGCGGGTCAGGCCCATGCGGGCACAACGCTGGATGCCGTGAAAAAGAAAGGTTTTGTTCAGTGCGGTATCAGCGACGGTTTGCCTGGCTTCTCTTATGCCGATGCTAACGGCAAATTTACCGGTATCGATGTTGACGTCTGCCGGGGCGTCGCCGCTGCCGTTTTCGGTGATGACAGCAAAGTAAAATATACCCCACTGACGGCCAAAGAACGTTTCACCGCGCTGCAGTCCGGCGAAGTGGACATGCTCTCCCGTAATACCACCTGGACCTCCTCCCGCGATGCAGGCATGGGGATGTCATTCACCGGTGTCACCTATTATGACGGCATCGGTTTCCTGACCCACAATAAAGCGGGTCTGAAAAGCGCCAAAGAGCTGGACGGTGCAACCGTATGTATTCAGGCCGGTACCGATACCGAGCTTAACGTCGCCGATTATTTCAAAGCGAATAATATGAAGTACACCCCGGTGACATTCGATCGCTCTGATGAATCAGCCAAAGCGCTGGAATCTGGCCGTTGCGATACGCTGGCGTCTGACCAGTCACAGCTCTACGCGCTGCGTATTAAGCTGAGCAACCCGGCAGAGTGGATCGTCCTGCCTGAAGTGATCTCCAAAGAGCCTCTTGGACCCGTCGTTCGCCGTGGCGACGAAGATTGGTTCTCTATCGTTCGCTGGACCCTGTTCGCCATGTTAAATGCAGAAGAGATGGGCATCAGTTCGAAAAACGTCGATGAGAAAGCCGCCAAACCCTCTACCCCGGATATGGCACACCTGCTGGGCACAGAAGGCGATTTTGGCAAGGATCTGAAGCTGGATAACAAGTGGGCGTACCACATCATTAAACAGGTGGGCAACTACGCTGAGATCTTTGAGCGCAACGTGGGATCGGAAAGCCCGCTGAAGATCAAACGCGGCCAGAACAATCTCTGGAATAACGGCGGTATTCAGTACGCACCGCCAGTACGTTAAGTCTTTGCTGTAACGGGCACTGTGAACGCAGTGCCCACTCCAGAGTCATGGTTACCGAGGTTTCTTTATGTTCCATCGCCGCTCCCCCGTAAAAGGATCGCTATCCTTTTCTCATCCCGCGGTCCGCGCCTGGCTATTCCAGATTATTGCCATTCTTGCGGTTGTTCTTATCGCCATTTATTTAATTCATAACACGGTTACCAACCTGAATAATCGCGGTATTACCTCCGGCTTTGCTTTTCTGGATCGCAGTGCGGGTTTTGGCATTGTTCAGCATCTTATTGACTATCAGGAAGGCGATACCTACGGCCGCGTGTTCCTCGTCGGTTTACTCAATACACTGCTGGTCTCCGCACTGTGTATTGTTTTCGCCTCCATACTGGGCTTTTTTATTGGCCTCGCTCGCCTGTCAGATAACTGGCTGCTGCGAAAGCTGTCCACCATTTACATTGAGACGTTCCGTAATATCCCGCCGCTGCTGCAGATTTTTTTCTGGTATTTCGCCGTGCTGCGTAACCTTCCGGGGCCACGTCAGGCTGTCGATGCCTTCGATCTGTTTTTCCTGAGCAACCGTGGGCTCTATATTCCTTCTCCTGAACTCGCAGAAGGGATATATGCTTTTATCACCGCGATTATCATCGCGCTCGCCCTCTCTGCCGGGCTATTTCGCTATAACCGCAAACATCAGATAAAAACCGGGCAGCTTCGCAAAACATGGCCAATTGCGGCGCTTTTGATTATCGGCCTGCCGCTACTGACACACTGGCTTTTTGGTGCCGCGTTACACTGGGATGTCCCACATTTGCGGGGCTTTAACTTCCAGGGCGGGATGGTGTTAATTCCTGAACTGGCGGCCCTGACCCTGGCCCTTTCCATTTATACGTCTGCGTTTATCGCCGAAATCATTCGGGCGGGGATCCAGGCAGTCCCGCATGGACAGCACGAGGCAGCACGCTCTCTGGGGTTACCTCATACGGTAACGCTTCGACAGGTCATTATTCCACAGGCGTTACGTGTCATCATTCCGCCCCTGACCAGCCAGTACCTCAATATTGTCAAAAACTCGTCGCTGGCCGCCGCAATTGGCTACCCGGATATGGTGTCACTGTTCGCCGGCACCGTGCTTAACCAGACAGGACAGGCCATTGAAACTATTGCCATCACTATGTCCGTCTATCTGATTATCAGCCTGGCGATCTCGTTGCTGATGAACCTGTATAACCGCCGTATCGCACTGGTCGAGCGCTAAGGAACTATGATGACAAAAGCGATACTGTCGCACTCTTCGCGTCCTGCCAACCCGACAGGTGGACGTTTTATTCTCTGGGCGCGTAAGAATCTGTTCTCCAGCTGGGGTAACTGTCTGCTGACAATAATTTGTCTGTGGCTGATGTGGGAGTTGATCCCGCCACTCATTAACTGGGCTTTCTTGCAGGCTAACTGGGTCGGTTCAACCCGGGCAGATTGTACAAAAGCTGGCGCTTGCTGGGTGTTTATCCACGAGCGTTTTGGTCAGTTCATGTATGGATTGTATCCGCACGAACAACGCTGGCGAATTAATCTGGCGCTGGTTATTGGGCTGCTCTCCATCGCCGTGATGTTCTGGAAAAGGCTGCCGCAACGCGGACGGTACATCGCCTGCTGGGCGGTGGTGTATCCGATTGTTGTGTGGGTGCTGTTGTACGGTGGTTTCCTGGGGCTGGAACGCGTGGAAACCCGACAGTGGGGCGGCCTAACGCTGACGCTGATTATTGCTTCTGTTGGGATCGCTGGCGCACTGCCGTGGGGCATTTTACTGGCGCTTGGCCGTCGCTCAAAAATGCCCGTTGTCCGTGTGCTCTCGGTTATTTTCATTGAGTTCTGGCGCGGTGTACCGCTTATTACCGTCCTTTTTATGTCTTCGGTCATGCTGCCATTATTTATGGCAGAAGGCACGACGATAGACAAACTGATCCGTGCCCTGGTAGGAGTCATTCTGTTCCAGTCAGCCTACGTTGCGGAGGTGGTGCGTGGCGGTCTGCAGGCATTGCCTAAAGGGCAGTATGAGGCTGCGGAATCACTGGCGCTCGGTTACTGGAAAACACAGGGGCTGGTGATACTTCCGCAGGCACTCAAGCTGGTTATCCCCGGGCTGGTGAACACGATCATCGCCCTCTTCAAAGATACCAGCCTCGTGATCATTATCGGATTGTTCGATCTCTTTAGCAGCGTGCAACAGGCAACGGTTGACCCTGTCTGGCTTGGCATGTCCACCGAAGGATATGTCTTTGCTGCTCTGATCTACTGGATCTTTTGTTTTAGCATGTCGCGCTATAGCCAGCATCTGGAAAAGCGCTTTAACACCGGGCGTACACCGCACTGAGGAAATTATGAGCCAAATAACTATGACACCCGCCGACGCGATGATTACGCTGGAAAACGTAAATAAATGGTACGGACAATTTCACGTCCTGAAAGATATCAATCTTAAGGTCAAGCAGGGCGAACGCATTGTCCTTTGCGGCCCTTCCGGGTCCGGGAAATCGACAACCATTCGCTGCATCAATCACCTTGAGGAGCATCAGCAGGGGCGTATTGTTGTAGATGGTATCGAACTGAATGAAGACATTCGCAACATCGAACGCGTGCGTCAGGAAGTCGGGATGGTGTTTCAGCACTTTAACCTGTTCCCCCATCTGACGGTGCTGCAGAACTGTACGCTTGCGCCGATTTGGGTGCGCAAAATGCCAAAAAAGGAAGCTGAAGCGTTAGCGATGCACTATCTGGAACGTGTACGTATTGCTGAACACGCCAATAAATTTCCAGGCCAGATATCGGGTGGCCAGCAGCAGCGTGTGGCTATCGCCCGTTCACTGTGCATGAAGCCCAAAATTATGCTGTTTGATGAGCCAACTTCAGCGCTGGATCCTGAAATGGTGAAAGAAGTTCTGGATACCATGATTGGGCTGGCGCAATCTGGAATGACTATGCTGTGCGTGACTCACGAAATGGGGTTCGCCAGAACCGTGGCTGACCGGGTGATCTTTATGGATCGCGGAGAGATTGTTGAACAGGCGCCACCGGATGAGTTCTTTGCGCATCCGAAGTCAGAACGCACGCAAGCATTCCTGTCACAGGTGATTCACTAGTCGTTTGTTATGCCGGGTGGCGGCTTCGCCGTACCCGGCCTACGCTATGTGCAGTGTAGAAATGCAAAAAGGCCATCCTTTCGGATGGCCTTTTCACTTGTTTGATGTCTGGCAGTTCCCTACTCTCACATGGGGAGACCCCACACTACCATCGGCGCTACGGCGTTTCACTTCTGAGTTCGGCATGGGGTCAGGTGGGACCACCGCGCTAAAGCCGCCAGACAAATTCTTTTACTTCTTGCCGAACTTTAACCTAAGTATAAAGTGGTGCTGATACCCAGAGTCGAACTGGGGACCTCACCCTTACCAAGGGTGCGCTCTACCAACTGAGCCATATCAGCACACTAAATTTGATGCCTGGCAGTTCCCTACTCTCACATGGGGAGACCCCACACTACCATCGGCGCTACGGCGTTTCACTTCTGAGTTCGGCATGGGGTCAGGTGGGACCACCGCGCTAAAGCCGCCAGGCAAATTCTGTTAATCTGTATCAGGCTGAAATTCTGTCTCTTCGCCAAAACATCTTCGGCGTTGTAAGGTTAAGCCTCACGGTTCATTAGTATCGGTTAGCTCAACGCATCGCTGCGCTTACACACCCGACCTATCAACGTCGTCGTCTTCAACGTTCCTTCAGGACTCTCAAGGAGTCA
>NZ_LNII01000078.1:0-85516 GCF_001463365.1 Enterobacter sp. 50793107
TGATTACATCGAAATGTTTTATAACAGTAAGCGTCGGCATGGTTCTAGCGAACAGATGTCACCGACAGAATATGAAAACCAGTATTATCAACGGCTCGGAAGTGTCTAGATTATCCGTGGCGATTCAGAAATGGGTCAAGTTCTACTTTCAGTAAGGCGTGGAGAATTGGTAGTGTCAACATCAGCATGGGATTACGAATATGAAGGGAATAATATAAAAATCCGAGCTGGGTTGGGGAAGATTTTATTGGATTTGAATCTGTCAGATACCAAAGTGGAAGTGTTGAAAGGGATGTTTTTGGATAAACATCAAGACGGATTTATAGTGGAAAGTGATGGCTCACTGTTAACAAAATGTCATGGTCAAACGATGGTTACCGGAAGGAACAACATTTCACACGGCTTCGGATTCGGTGGATGGGGCATGATAAACTCAGCCTCAGTTCCTAACATTACGCCACCCGGGGGATTTGGATTTTTCTTTCGCTGGTAAATAAAAAACAACCTCAACTGCATGGTTTTAAGACTAAACATATGGCGATAAAGTGGCGATTGAGATGGCGAATAATGGGTAATCAATGGCAAACAGTGGCAATCTATGTCAATGATAAATAATACAATGCATTGATTTTCGGTTGTTCTGGTAGGAACTCATAATCGCTTGCATCAAAATGCCAAAAAAGCCAACCCCGCACTCCCACGGTGTTGGCCCTGTTTTAAAGCAGTGACGATCACAACAGGTTAAAACACGTAACGCATACCCAGCGTAAATTCGTTAGAGACAATATGCGCTTTCATCTGCTCGTCTTTTAAGCCGCGCGCGTTAGTGAAATTGTTATATCCGCTTTCGATCTTACCCATATCGATATAGCGATAGCCCAGGTCGACATACAGACGTTCAACCGGCGTGTAGCTTACGCCCGCTCCTAACGCGTAGGTCAGGTTGCTTTGGGTGGTCGAGGCGTATTCACGTCCGGTGTTACCCTGCCAGCCGCCCGCTTTGATCTTGCTCACGCCAAGCCCTGCGGTGCCGTAAACAGAGACACCGTAACCGAGTTCATAATCACGGTAGACATTCAGCATCAGACGTTCTGTTTCGGTCTGCAGGTGGTTAAAGCTGTTCGCGAATGTGCTGGAGCCGCTGGTGTACTCCGTTTTTTGTTTAAAGGTGTATTCACCTTCGGTACGCCAGCCGTTACCGAACTGGTAGCCTGCGGCAATCGCCGCGCCGCCAAAATGCTCTTTCTCTTTACCGCCCACAAACTGCCCGACACCCGGACGCGCGCTGGTATCCATCTCTTTCGCACGCTGTTCAATCTGCAGGTATTTTGCCGAACCGTAATACCCTTCTTCCGTATTTGCCGCCAGAACGGTAGCCGGGATCATCGCCACAGGCAGGGCGATTAAAAGTGCTTTCATCTTCATCTACACTCCATTGAAAAACAGTCAGTGAGACGAATCATAAGCAGTCCCGAAAGGGCAAACTATTAGGATGAATACGCGTTTTACCTGGTAATTTTACGTAGGGATTTGTCTCGTTTTTAGTACCGTTCCTTTTTATTTCAATCCGTTACCGGTTGAGGAAAACGCAGCAGGACAATCGCGCCATCGGTGGGCACCGATTCCAGTTCCGTCACATCCAGCGCGGTGTTTTCCGGCAAGCTCAGGCTATCGACCGTAATGCGGTTCACGCGCCACGGCGTTAAGTAACTCACCAGCAGCTCGCCTCTGGCATTGGTTGTGGAGCCAAACTGGTTATAGAAGCCAATGCCCGGCGAGTCCGGCACGTCCACCAGCGCAGCGGTGCTGCCGAGCTGTTGGCCAAGCGTCACGCCGCCTGCGTGTACCAGAATGCTGCCGCTGGTGTCGGCATGATAATCACGGCGCGCTCCGCCGCGTACCATACTGAGGTTCAGCTCGCCCGCGTTGTACTGATAGCCCAGGCTCGCAGACAACTCATCATTGCGGTGTAGGTTATGCGTCGCCTGCAGATCGTAACGCAGGCTGTAATCACTCAACGCCGAACCGTACACATTCACTCCATGACTATCTTCCCCCCGGCTGGCGAGCTCGGTGATATAGCCGACATTACTCGTCGTCCCCCAAAGGGATAAAGGCACACTGATGTTGAAACCCACGGTGGTTTCATCCGGGTTTTTACCGTAGCGTTCATAACCGCCGTACAGGCTGACATCCACGTACTGTAAGGTCGCATCCAGGCTCAGCGTCATCCCCATGCTGCCTGCGTCAGGTTCACGTGACTTCAACCCGTGCCACGACAGGCTCAGGCTGGCATCCTCGCCAAGATTCTGGTTAAGCTCCAGCTGCCCGCGCAGCGCCCGCCGGGTGACGTCATCGTCCCAGCCGTATCTCAGCAGCTCCGCCCGCGTGATTTTTTCTTCCAGCGATCGGTAATGTTCATTACGTGGATACCACTGGAGCTGAGCGGTGAGGCTGGTTTCGGTCGTAAAGAACGCTTTGGCATAGCGCAGACGCCACACCTTGCCCCGTTGCGTCTCCGCCTCTTGCGTATAGCGAGCCGCGCTGACATCTGCGGAAAACGCCCCCCACCGCCCGATGTTAGCGCCAAAACCCGCGACCTGGCTGAAATAGTGCTCCCCTTGCTGAAGCCCGGCAAACACGGTGACCTGCGGGGCAACTCCCCACGAGAACGTACTCTGCCAGAAGCGATCCTTGTCCCTGTCGATACCGTGAAAAGGCTTATACCGACCGGCGGCCAGTTCGTAGCTAAAGAGCCCGTGATGCACCAGATTGGGCATGCTGGAATAAGGCAGCAGGCGGGTACGCTCCGTACCGTCGCTCTCCTGCACCGTCAGTTCCAGGTTGCCGTCCGGGTCCGGTGGATAAAAATCGCGAATGGTAAACGGCCCGGGCGGGACGTGAATACGGTAAACACGTACCCCGTTCTGGTGAATGGTGACTTCCGCCTCTGTGCGGGCATAGCCGTTGATCCATGGGGAATAGGGTCGCCAGCTATCAGGGTACATCGCCTCGTCACTGGCGAGTGATGCACCGCGAAACGCCAGGCTGTCGAACATATTTGAAGAGGTATTGCCGTCGCCCAGGCTCACACGCGAACGCAGCGGCGTGATGCTGCGCCAGAGCGACATCGCATTGGTGTACGAACCGTGTTGTCCCTCTTTTTCACGCCAGAAGGTGTTTTGATAACGCAAACGCCAGGGGCCCGCATTAAGGCCGTTGTCCAGGCTCAGCGTGGCGTCAGTACCGGAACGCTCCCAGTCATACTGCGCCTGGCTGTTATCCGCATCCAGACGATAGTTGATAAACAGTGCGTTGATGCCATCATCCCAGCGGCTGGTGCTGACGCCGTTCTGCTGCGGGCTAATGGCGTCTGTCGGGAACAGAAGCGTCAGCAGTTGCGCCTGCGGGCGATACCAGTATTTGAGGTTAAACTGCTCTGCAGACTGTGGTGTCAGGCACCCTTTGGCATCCCAGACCAGACGCGCAAGCACCGCGTCACGTACGCCCCACTCCTCCATCAGCGGCTGGCTAAGGCAAGGCCCTGAGGCAGACACCTCAAACGAAATCGCCCCTTTATAGAGGTTATTGAGGATCACCCACGTCTTTTGGCTTACCGCACGACTTTCTGCCATGGCGAACAGCAGCATAAAACAGAGAAGACGGAGTCGCATCATGATGGCAGGCAGCGCAAAAAGGTGAAGAGGCTCACGCCCCCTCACCTGTTTTACAAAAAAGCGTTATTTCTGCAGGGAGGCAAGCGCGGCGCGTGCGCGGCTCAGCTCTTGCTGAATGCTGCTCAGATCGCTCTGTTTTTCAGCCAGTTTGCGCTGGTATTTCGCCACTTTCTTGCTGTCGCCTTTGGCTTTCGCTTCACGCAGATCGGCCTGAACCTCGGCAATATCTTCGCGCTTCTCGGCCAGTTTCTTCTCCAGCTTCTTCACCTCTTTTTGCGCGTCAGCCTGTACGCTTGCCGGGGTGCAGTGCGCTTTCACTTCAGCCAGCGCTTTTTTCAGGCCGTTGACCTTGTAGGTATTACCGTACTGCTGGGCGATACGGATCTCTTTTTCCAGTGCCGCGGCTTTGGCAGAGCAGCTTTCTGCCGCCTGGGCGGTGGTGAACATACCAACAGAAGCAATAACGGCCAGCGCGGATACGAGTTTTTTCATCGGGATATCTCCTTTATATGTGAACGTCCTCGAATAAAAGAGTACCCCGGCGGACGGGAAGCTTACGCTGTACGCCCGTCCTCATTCTGCTGTAGGACGGTCTCGCCCGGTTGTAGTCCCGTCTCGCGCCAGCGCTGTAATGCAGCCCTTAATGCCTGAATCTCCTCCTCAAGCTGACGGATGCCGCCGCTGTCGGCAGCCTGCTCCTGCTCCAGACAGCGCGCCTCAAGCGCCGTCATACCGAGCAGTTGAATACCGCCCCGCAGTCGGTGCAGCGCGTCCTTCAAGGGTGTACCGGGGTCCTTTCGCCACAGCGCAATATCGCCCAGCGTCTCCTCCAGCACGGTCATCTGCAAATCCAGAAACGTTGCCAAATGCTCACCGTCCAGCAGTGCTGGGGGTAGCGAGATGGAATATGGCGAAGCAACCGGCGATTTACCGGAGGGGGCCAGAGGGGCAAGCAGATTTTCCAGCGCAACCAGCGTGACCGGCTTGAAGATACAGTCGCGCATGCCTGCTTCCCGCGCCTCATCCCGCACGGATTCACGCGCGTCCGCCGTCATGCCAAACACCGTGACACTGGGGTAATGTTCATTGATGATGCGCGACAGGGCATAGCCACTCATCTCGGGCATGTTGCAGTCGGTGATCACCGCGTCCGGCTGTCGGATTGCCAGGCTCTCAAGCAGCTTTGCCGGGCTGTCGTGCTGGGTGACCGCATGCCCCAGCCACTCAAGCTGCTGGGTAAGTAGCATCCGCCCGACCGGATTATCGTCTACCACCATGATGATCAACGCTGCGCGTTTGCCGGGTGGCACACAAGCTTTAGTCTCTTTCTCTGGCAGTGCGGCCATGACGGGCAGCCTGAGCGTCACCGTGACCGTTGTCCCCTCACCCGGCACGCTATTCAGCGTGAGATCCCCTTCCATCATGTCCGCGAGCTGGCGGCAGATATAAAGCCCCAGCCCGCTGCCCTGCGCCCGGGTACGGCTCTCCCCCTGACTAAAAGGCTGGAACAGACGCTGTTGCGTCGCGATATCAATCCCCTCGCCGGTGTCTGCTATTGTCAGCTCCAGCAGCATAAACTCGCCGTTCTGCCATTGCGGCTGCGCCCGCAGCATCACCTGACCGTGGTCGGTGAATTTAATGGCGTTACCCAGCAGGTTGGTGACGATCTGACGAAAACGCATCACATCGATCAATACGTCCCCTTTCAGGGCGGTATCCATTTCCAGCAGCAGCTTCAATGATTTCTGCGCCGCCAGCCCCTCAAACTGCGACACCGTTCCTTCAATCAGGTTTCGAAGCGAGGCGCGCTCCGGGCGGAGCACCAGACGGCCGGACGCAATACGCTCCACATCCAGGATATTCCCGATAAGCAGCAACAGCGACTGCGCCGCGTCCCAGGCGACCCGTATCGACTGCGGGTTTTGCGGGGCATGGTCGGGACGTTTCATCACCAGCTCCAGCATGCCGATAATGGCGCTGACGGGCGTGCGAATTTCATGGCTCATGGTCGCCAGAAAGGCGCTTTTTCCCCGACGGGCTCGCTCTGCGCGCTGTTTCGCCGCACGCAGCGTCTGAATGAGCTTGCGGATGCGCGCCTGTTGGATGCGCCGCCGACGGTAGATCCATCCTGCCACCAGCGCCAGCAAGGCCAGACCGGCGGCGGTGAACGTCACCAACCACGTTATCGACAGCGCCGACGTCGACACAGAGGCAAACGCATTGCCCGTATTGCTGCCGCGCGTCAGAGCGTGGAGATCTTCCGGCGGGATGTTGATCAGCGCTTTATTCAGAATGGTGATCAGAGGCCAGGCCTGCCGCGATGCGCCAAAGGCAAAGCGCAACGGTTCGGCATCGATGCTGGCAAGAATTTTCAGTGAGGCAAATTCTTTGCGGGTGAGCTGGGCGTTGGCAATGATCAGCGGCACCACCATCATGTCGTTTTTATCCTTCACCACGCTGTTAAAACCCTGCCACCAGGTATCGACCTTCGCCGTCTGGCCGCTATTTTGTCGGCCAAGCCAGCCATCTGGCGCTTCACCGCGCAGGCTCACCACGCGGGGCTGAAGCGCCTCCTTCCCCGGGAGCGCACGTCCAACCATAACCCAGGAGTTATACAACCAGGTTCGGGTGGTGAGGAGATCCGCCTGCCAGATCCCCTCCTGCGTGACGCCTGCAATCAACTCGGCCTCTCCGCGATTAATGGCCCTGAAGGCGGCGGCCTGGCTGGGATAACGGCGGATTTCAAAGGTAAACCCGGTACGCAGGCGAAGCGCGGTCAGCAGATCCGCCAGGATGCCGCGCAGCTGCCCGCGCTCGTTGAAAAAGGCAATGGGGGCGTTATCCTGCGCCACCGCGACGCGGATCCGGGAATGTTCTTTGATCCATTTATGTTCGAGCGAGGTGTAACGCGGTGGCTCTTCGCTCAGGGAGAGCGGGATCCCCCCGCTCCAGCGACGGTGGATCTCCACGCCCGCGTTCTCCGGCAGCGCCGTCAGCATCTTGTTGAGGATCGCGATCCAGACCGCCATCTTTGGCATCGCGGCGAACGAGAATCCCGACGCCTCGAACGTGTCCGCCACCGGACGAATACTGAGATTGCTTAAATTGGACTGACTCGCCAGATAGCGCGCGGTGATCGCATCGCTGAAGAACAGATCGATTTCGCGAAACGCCAGCGCCTCCAGCGCATGCCGCGTGGAGGAGAAATTCACAATGTCAGCCCCCGGATAACGGGCCAGCACGTCACTGCTGCTGTAGACAGGCGAAACGGCGATCCTTTTCACCGGCTCATCGGGCGAGGCATCGGTATTCACCACTTCAACCGGGATGTTGTCGCTGTAGGGCACACTCAGCATCAGCCCCTGTTGTTGCTGGCTATCCCCTGCCTGAGGCATAAAATCCGCCTTGCCTGCCCGCAATGCTGACAAGGCATCGTCATAGGTGGGATAACGCACCACCTCGATCTCCACGCCAAGGTTTTCTGCCACCAGCCCGGTGAAATCCGCATTGATACCACCGTAATCATTCAGCCCGGTGGTGATGTCGTAAGGGGGCATCATCGGCTCCCAGACCGCCAGACGGATTTTGCGGTGTTCGCGCACCCAGCGCCATTCGCTACCGCTGAGTCCCGGCTCGATCACCTTTTCATGGCTACGCGCCAGCAGGCGAAGGGATTCCCCCGGTTGCGTGGCGCACACGGTAAAGGCAATACAAAAAAACAGGATAAAAGTAACGGCTCTCACGTCTCTGGCTCTGAAGTATCAATAAGTTCGAAAAGTTGTTCAAAATGCGCAAAGCCGCTTTTTTTCATCATTCGCGCCTTATAGGTGCTGATGGTTTTGTTGCTGAGCGCCAGCCGGTCGGCAATCTCCTTGTTGCTTTTGCCCTGCTTCAGATAGTTCAGCACCGCGATTTCACGATCGGAGAAACTCGCCAGCAGCGCCCGGCTATCATGTTGTATTTCAGTAGCCTCGACGATTTTCGTGAACGTCTCTTCCGGGAAACAGTGATAGCCGTCCAGCAGCAGCTGGCAAACCGGCTCGACGCGCTCCAGCGCCAGGCTTTTATTGATAAACCCGCTCGCCCCGGCCTTCAGCGTACGCAGTGCGTAGATCCCTGCAGGCTGGTTGGTATAAACCAGCACCCTGAGCGCAGGGAAGTGGTGCTTGATACGCGGGAGAAGATCCAGCCCGTCAGCGTTTTTGAGTTCCAGATCGAGGATCAGCAGCGACGGCTGTTCCCGATGCAGCAGCGCCAGCAGGTTCTCGCCGGAGGATGTCGTCACGGTAAAATCCGGATTTTTTTCCAGCAGCACCTTGAGCGCAAAGCAGATTGCCGGATGGTCATCCACAAGCAGTATTTTTGTCATTGGTGTTTATTCTTTCCTGAGGCATTAACGGCTCCATTACACGCTTTAGACCATAGCCTACCACGTGTTGAATCAGGACAAGGTTTGTCTGGTTTGAGAATAATTCAGAAAAAATACGAAATACACGACCACAACCTACTTTTCATTAGGCATAATGATTTAAATAAATGGGTTTGGAATTTAAATGCCGGATATAACAGGGTTGGTTTCATGCAGCAAAACGTTAAACCTGTCCTGTGATGAAAAAGGTTCTGGAAACCTCAGTCACAAACTCGAAATCACTTATCAGGCCATGAGAATGACTCAGAAAAACAGGCGGAACAGAACTTTCTTTCCTTTCAAAACAAGCAGTTTGGATACTTTGTATTTTTGTTTTATCATCCTTACCCTCAATTAATGAGAGCAGGAAATGCATACCATCCGAATGGATGGTGAGCGTTTTTTGATTATCAACATCTACAATATTAACGCTTCCCGTATTCCTCCTGAGCTGATGAAGAGCATCGTAAACATCTGACCATAAGGGGAAGTCCTTTTTACTTAAACCTGTATTTGCGCAAAACAGGGAAAGCTTCATTTTCATCGTTTGTCCTTTAACAATGTTGTTTGCTACGTATTTTAACATGGAAGATGTACAATCCAGAGCAGGATAAAGTGATGTCGCTGGCAAATTACACATTTTAGGAATTTTATGGTAAACCGGGCATAGGGGGCGGGGTAATCAGAATGACAACTACTAACAAGCCCGGCAACGTGTAATGAGAGTAAATGTAACAATTGATATAGGATTTCCAGCACGGAGGCAGGGATCATTCAATGATATTGTTCAAAAATATTTTCCGAAGCTACTTCGCCATTCCCATAATTATTTTTATCAAAAGCTAATTTTCATACAGATAACATCCCGGTTTTAAAACCGGGACTGTTTTTATACAAATGCTATTTCTTCAGCAAGCGCGGGAGTTGATTCTTTAATTCCATGATACACGTATCCATATATTTTTGGGTTTCAATCGTCACCTTCTTATAATTATCACGTTCCCATTCTGACAGATTCGCTTCCACAGGAACGGGGGAACATTCAGCTACAGTATACGCGGAAAACATATTCCCACCCTCAGGTTTCTTATAGAAAAGCACCTTATATTTCAACTGATAAACGGGAGTGGTTGCTGTAGCATCTTTAAAAATTAATGCCCAGGTAGCATGGCCAATATTGAGTTGTTCTTTATAAACATAACCGCTGGATTGGGAGTCCATCCACTTACTGATACTTTTCTTTGCACCTTGAACAAGATAGGTATCAGTAGGATTTTTGATCGACTCGATGATTTCCCCTTTATAATTTTCTTTATCAAAACTGCTGGGTTTTATATTTCCGGTCAACACAGACAAAACGGCCAACCCTTTTCCTACAGCGTTATGAGTCGGAGTAACTACGCGTAGTGAATTATCTGCGATACGATTATTGTTAAGATCTGCCTGTGCTGACACAGCCATAATCTCAATTGAACTACCATTGGAAGAGGTTACTGTTTCAGGCTTTATTTTGCTGGCACAACCCGTTAGCGCTACAACAAATAGTAAAGTAGTTACTGTGAATGTTGTTACTTTCATTTTCTTTCCTTGAGATAAAATAATGAAGGAGAATATCCTTCTGCTTGCTTACGCTTACCGCTCTTTCGTACTTAGTTCAGGCCTAATTCGGCGTTCCCCTGCATACTGCAATATCCACTGCCGTTAAATTTCGGCAATCTGTGAGTGATCCAGAGCAGATACGGGAATTTCGAGTAAAGCCTAATAGTTTAAAAAAGAAGATCCCGACATACAGGCCGGGAGCTTCCTGGTTACCACCATTTAGGATAGTCGCTAAATGCTTCATATATAGTGCGCGTTGATTCTTCAGTTAGTTTTTCCTTTCCCTGGAAGGATGTAACATTTCCCTCCAAATCCTCTTTGGCGCATGACCATTCTAGCCAGCCTTGAGAAGAAAATACCCGCAACTCGAATAAATGGTTCATATCTTTAAGTATTGCTACATCACCCCTTTTCATATTATCGATAAACCTGTCAAACTCCTGACATTATATCCAGAACTGAGAGTTTACCTCGCAGCTATAGCAAAATTTCCTTACCCGAATAGTTACACTAAACTTCATGGAGGGAATATTCCCGTCAAGCTCCATACGTCAAGAGTAATATTTATAGGGCTATTAATTTCTATATCCATTTAATGTAAACCCAAGTATCGACATGAATGATTGTTAGCAACTCGCCAGCAGCGGGCATTGTATGTAAACGTAACTACTGATAACGCTCCCACCTCGACAGTCGGGAGCTTTCATTTTTTAGTGAACTTTTGGCAAATAAAATAACTTTTCGGCAACTCTACGCTCTAAATCACTATTTCCATTCAGGCACATATAATCAGTAGCAACCCAATGTAGATAGTGAAAAATGTCTTCGATTTCTTTTCCCACATATAACATATCACAGATAGGCTGCACATATGCATCATATTCATCATCGGCCTCAATGAGGTCGCTGATACCTAAAGGATCCCACTCATGTAATAAAACAGCCTTAACTTGGTTATATAAAAAGCGATCATTCATTTTGTCGGTGCTCCTGGAATTACTGTTACAACATCTCCTGTATTAGAGTTAATAATTACCCGCAGATTGTTTGTTGCATCGTAGTACCCCATAGTTCCAGACTTTGTTGAATAAGTATTCCCTGTCTTAATAGTATTTTCTACTGCTGAAGGCGGAACACCGCGCCCTTGCATACGATCAACTGTATGAGCTGAATATTTTCGCTCTCCAATTGCTGCTGGCGAGTTAGAACCTTTGGTATTCATGGGATTACCATTTCTACCAGTAGGATTGTAAGCACCTCTGGATCCTCCACCTTCAATCAGCGGGTTATCACGACAATCCCAAGGGGTTTCCGCACACATCACGCTCTTTAGAGAATTATTCTCAATAAAGAGTCATTTTTGCGGCCTGTGAATGTGGGATATTATTTCAAAGTATTTCTTAAGCCGAGATAAATATCCAACAACCTTTTAACATTCTCTTCATCGACAGCTTGATTCGTGTAATCAAAAATAAAATAGTGAGCATTATAATGATTCATTAAGAATAATTTCCGACTATTTTTTACACTATACTCAACTTCATATATATTTTTACCAAATAATGAAACATTATCTTCAATAGTAAACTTTACTTTCTGCGTTACATCTTTTGGCTCCCACGTCAAAAAACCCTGATACAAATCAATCCATGTCTGAACATTTTCTTTTGTCACGTAACCAAAGTGGCTTTCGACGTTTCCACCATTATAAATAACCATCGATGCATATTTACCCTCATCTTGCAAACGCAGGATGGCATCTACACCTCCTTTCCATTTTGGCATACTGACAACTTCAACTTTCACCCCTGTTTTATATTGTGTCCACTCGTAAAACAGACCAGGTTTTCCTGGTGATGAGCATCCAACGGTCATAAATATAAACAATGCAATCAACATTTTTTTCATAAAGTTTAATATCCTTATTTTTAGTGTTCAGGCGAACCATTTTGGGTTTCGTACCCACTATCAGTAATGGCTAAAGCAATCCTCAGTCGTAAAAGCACAGATATTCTCCTTGTTTTTCATTTACCCTTTGATGTTAAAGAGCATACTCTTGCATTACCACCTGTTATTCCAGCAATTTATCTTAAGCCTCATTAGTTGGAAGAGACAGGGTTCAGCACCGACACGCCGGTCACGGTCAGCGTGGAGCAGGAACGACTGGTGATCGAGCCGGTTAAGGGCTGACGGGTAAAAAGAAGATCCCGCTACTAAAGGCGGGATCTTCTTTTACTGATTTAACAATTTTCTCTTAGCCTCATTTAACGCATTCTGAAGCCAGTCAAAGTTTACTGAATTAATATTAGATGCAAATTCAACTTTTAGATCATCCACACCATTTTCTTGTTGTAAAAGAGCAATAAACTCGTCATTCAGATAAATCTCAGCTATTAGATTCTCATAATCGACATCACTCGCAATTACTATTTTTAAACGATCTTTACTATTCATAATTAAGGCTCCAAAAATCCACGGAAGTTACCTTGAGGGTCGAATCTGGCGCCACGCCCATCAGGGGCGATGACATCAAACCCTCCAAAACGATTTCCTTCTTTTACAGAAGCTCCTGGCGCTTTAACTATCTCATCTAATATTTTCTGCCCCTGCTCATTCATTTGAGCAGGAGTGCCTTTAGCAGCAGGATAAGCACTTCCTTCGCGGCTACCGTGTTTTTGTAATGCCCTGCCTGCAACGGTGAAATTGCCAGACTTAGCTGCTGAGTCAATATTAGCTCCAGTTTTAGAAAGCGAATTTAATTCAAGCTGACCAAACTTACCGGCATTAATTTTTCCAATATCTGATGAGAGATTTTTCGCTGCATTAGCCGCTAACGCTTCGGCTTTCGCCGCCGTCGCCTCCGCTACCGACTTACCGATGCCTACCGCACCGCCAGCACCAACACCACCCGGTACGATAGCTTCTGATACCTGTATTCCGGCGCTGTTCAGACACAGCACAACATTTCCAGCGCAGGCCTGTATTGCAGCCTGAGCCGCTGCCGCTATTTCCGGCGTTGCTGCTGCCAGTACTCCACCGCCAAGACCTGCCGGAAGTGCCACCATCAGCGCATCATTCATCGCCAGGCCTTTTTGACAGGATGCTGAACCGGGATCAGTGCTACAGGATGCTATATTCTTGCCATGCTCCTGCACAAACTTCGTCTGGGTATCTTCGTTACCACCCAGAAGATTATTCTCAGACGAGTTCTTCCCGGCCTGCCCCCCCGCCATCGCCGACGCCGTGCTGTCTCCAGCAAGCCCGCCAGCCATCCCGGCCGATATCGTTGCCAGTGCACTGACCGTCTGCTTCTGCTCCTCGCTCAGGTCGCTGACCGCTTTACCCGGATACAGCATACCCGCTATCGCGTTCGCCGCAAGCTCTCCCGTCGCCGCGCCCGCAGCCCCCGCTGCTGCATTGTTCCCCTGCAGCGCCGCAACCGCACCGCCCAGGATGGCATGCGCAATGGTTTTCGCTGCCGTATTGTCATCGATCCCCATGCCGTGACCAATACGATACGCCAGCTCCGGCGCGGATGCCCCCGCCAGTGCTGCAGTCAGGTCGCTACCCGCCAGCCCCTGAAGCGCGGCCGTCGCCGCCTGGATACCCCTCTGCAGGTCGCTACCCGTCCCGTATTTTGCCGTCGTGGTCTTATATGCATCGGTCTCGCGCAGGGCATTCTGATATGCGGCTTTAACCTCGTCGCTGGCATCCGCCCCCGGCTCGGTTATCCCTTTATCTGCAAGCTGTTTTCTGCCTGCGTTCAGCCCGTTTATTTCCCCCTGCGTGTTCGCAATATCCACCACCTGCGAGCCAATCTCACCAATCAACTGCACTTCCTGCAGGCGCTGCTGCTCCTTCTCCTTGTCAAATATCGGGCTGATGCTGCCGTTCGCATGCTCCGCATCGCGGCTCAGGTCAGCCACATCCTGCTTCTGGTTCTCCTTATCGCGGATGATGAGCGTCCCTTCGCTCACCGCCGCCTGTGTTGTCCCTTCCGCGTGACCGCTGTTACCGCCTCCGGCCAGCAGAGCGTTCGCCATATTCCCGGCAAACTGCTTGCCGATGCTGCCGCCCGAACTGATACCCGCGCCCTGATGCTCCGTCTTAAAATCCGCCTGGTTGTGGATATCGCTAAAGCCCAGCGTGCCCGTATCTAGACGGTTTTTATCCGCCGTCGCCGTGGAGGCAATCACCCCGCCGTCGAGCTGCGTATGGTTGCCCACCGTCACGTCAAACCCGCCGCTGCCTGCAAACAGCCCGCTCTGCTCCTGCACCGAGTCGTAGTCGCTGGTCATTTTGTCGCGGCTGACATTGATGCTGCCGGAGAAACCGCCTGCACCAAAGGTGTAACCCGCACCGCCGCTGACGCTGTTCTGCTTGCTGTTGTAGTGATCGCTGTCCTGGGTGCTGGCAATCGTCAGGTCGCGCCCGATATCCGCCACCACGGTTTCGCCGCTCACCTGCGCCCCGGCGATCGTCGCGTCGCGCCCGGTGTTGATGGTCACGCGGTTACCCGCATCCACCGTGGTCTCGTTCTGCCAGACACCGTTGCCCTTCTCGTGCCCCTTGCTGCTGTTTGCGTTCGCCGAGATGCTGATGCCCGCCCCACCGGAACCGACACCCACTCCAACACCCAGGCTGCCACCGCTGCTGCTGTTTTTACCCGTTGTCTGCTGCGTGTCCTGCGAGGCAATCAGGTTGACGTCCCGTGCTGCATCAAGCGTCACGTCCTTCCCGGCCTTAATCTGGCTTCCCGCCACGGTGATGTCGCTTCCGGTGGCTTTTATCGTGACGTTATTGCCTGCACTCAGGGAGCTGCCCGTGGTTGTTTCGCTCTCCATGTGCGATGAGGATTTGGACGACTGTGACCCAATCGACGCGCTGACGCCGATGGTGTTGTTATTGCGTTTGTCAGAGTCGCCCTTCACCTGGTCCAGCGCCACGGCCTGTCCGGCCTGTACGCCTGACAGCGCCGCCTGCGTACCCTGCAGTGCCGCCAGACGTGAGTCGCTGCTCTGCTTCGCGCTCTGGGCCGTGGTGACCGCGTTATTCACCGCACTCCCCGCCGCCCCGGACAGCGCCACCGTCAGCCCGCTGCTCTTCTGCTCAAATTTCTCATCGCGGGTGCGTTTGTCATGCCCCGGCTCAATCACCACGCTGTCACCGGTCAGGCTGATATCCTTCTGTGCGATGATATCTGCCCCACCGATATGCGCCTGTTTGCCCGCTGTAATGCTGACGTTGCCGCCCGTCGAGCCGACGGTGCTGAAGCTCTCGCTCTGGGTGGTACCCTGCTCGCGAAGATCGTGGGTGGACTTGCTGCTGCCGATGGTGAAGCCAATGCCGCCCGTGCCCATCAGGCCGGACTTTTTGGTCTCCTTAAAGCGCCAGGCCGTGTCGGTGTTGGTCGCCGCCACGATGTCCACATTGTTGCCTGCGGAAAGGGCCACATCGCCATCGCCAGCGACCGCAGAACCTAACACCCGCAGGTTGTTACCCGCCGACACCGTCACATTATCGCCGCTCAGCAGCGAGCCTTTCTCCCGTGTCGCGCTCTCTTCCTCGATGGTGTGGGTGGTCTTTTTGCTCAGGAAGCCGCTACTGGTTTTAGTTTGTTCCCGATAGCGGTAATCGCTCTCCGTCGCCGTCGTCAGATTTACGTCGCGGCCTGCCGCCACGCCGATATCGCCCTGCGCTGTCACGTCAGCTGCCTGCGCGGTTACGTCGCGCCCTGCGAGGATCACCGTATTCCCCCCGCTGGCAATCTCCGTACCCTGCTGACGAACAGATTCGTCAATGGCGGTTTTTTTCTTCGCCTGGCTGCTGGAGCGTTCCATCGACGCTTCCGCCAGCAGGTTCACATCCCGACCGGCCTGAATGCCCACATCGCCTTCCGCCGCTATCGCTGCCGCACGGGCATTCACATCGTTACCTGCCTGCAGGGTGAGGTCATCGCCCGCGCTCAGGGTGCTGCCCTGATGTGTGACGGACGCCGTCTCCGTGGTCGCGCGGTTGCGCCCGGCGCGTCCTTCGCTGGTCACAATCTCGTTGGCGGTGATGTTGATATCATTCCCCGCCGCCATTCCCAGGCTGCCACCCGCCGACACGTTTGCGCCGGTCACGTTGATATCCTGTCCGGCGCGCATCGTCAGCCCGTCGGTGGCGGTGATGGAGGCCGTCTTGCCGACATCGGTGCCACTGAAATGCACATTTCCCGCATCGACATTCCACTGCTGTGCGCGGGTGATGTTGTTAATGCTGCCCGCGACGCTCTCCAGCCCTACCGTTTTGCCGCTGATGGTGGATCCGATGTTATTGATATCCCCCAGCGCGCTCAGGTTCAGCCCGCCACCTGCGCTCAGCAGCCCGGCGTTGAGGTTGCTCAGGCTGTTGCTGCTGTCGATTGAGAGCCCATTCTGCGCCGCAATTGTACTGCCGCTGTTAATGACGTTACCGCCCGCCAGCTGGACGTTATTGCCGCTAATCACGCTGCCGCTGTGAACGGTGACATCCTTCGGCGACAGGTAGACTTTCGGGATCATCACCGTCTGACCATTGATGGTCGCTGACTCCCACCAGAGCATGCTTTTATCGAGCGCGGCAACCTGCTCAGCCGTAAGCGCCACGCCGAATTTCAGCCCCAGCGTTTTTTGTTGCTCTGCGGCGCTGTCCATCAGGTAGCGCATCTGATCGAGATCGGAGCCGATGCCATTGATATAGCGGCTACCGGTCTGGTTCAGAATCGCGTTGCTGACGTAACGGGTATCAAACGCCGCGTCGCCGAGGAACCGGTAGTCGCGATCCGGGTTCAGGCCGAGCCTGTCCAGGAAATAGGACGAGCCAAGGAACTGGTTCCGATCGGTATACGCGCTGTTGGTTTCACGCGGTGTGGCACCGGGTGTTATGCCAAGCAGGTCATACAGTCCATTAAACAGGCTGTCGTCCATGTTGCCGAGTTCATCGAGCTTCGGGTTCACCGTAATCAGATACGGGCTATCGGGATCGGTGGATGGAACAAAATAGCCGTTGTTGCCGGACGGCAGTGGATAGTTACCGCTGCTGCCGTTTTGGTCGGAGAGCGATGAACCGCCGGAGATATCTTTCAGGGCGTCAGTGATATTGCCCAGTTGTTCAGGGAAACGAATGTCCGCACTGCCACCTTGTGCCAGTGATTCACTGTTAAGGCCCTTACCAATAGCTTCAGGCGAGAGCGTATTCAGCGTTGGGGCATCAATCGTATTACTGAACTCACCCGAATTTGCGGTGACGTTAGTATTGCTGATATCACTCGTAAAGTTTGCGCTAACGTTACCGCCAGCACTGATGACTGAGCGGTATACACCGCCATCAGCCACAAATTCGGTTGTGCGTTCACCGAGGATATAAGGCACCCAGCCATACCAGCCGTAGTCCTCATCAAACCAGCCCCAACTTCCGTCCGGATATTGTGTCAGAGGCTCCCATTTGCTATCGCTGCAGTCCCGGTAAAACCACTCGCAACGGTATTCAGCCTGAACGTACGTAACGCGGCGTCCACCTTCCGCAGAAAGGTTATTCAGTGTTCCCCCAGCAAGAACGGCATTACGGCCAGCAAGAATATGGCTGGCACGGTTATCCAGCGTTCCGGCATTAATCGTAATATCGCGTCCGGCAGCAATTCGGGCTGAACTGCCAGTGGCGGATACGGAAACCACAGACTCACTCAGCAGGAACTGCCGGATGTCCTCCCCTGTGAGGCGATAATCAACCCTGTCCCTGCACTGACCACTGCCATTAGCACCACTCCCAAGGCACTGCTCATACCAGTCATACACAACCTTACTGCCATCGTTTTTCCAGTCTTCAAGAAGGAGGACAAAATCCGAACGTCTGCCGTTGAGATCATAACTAAAGTAGTGTTCATCTGCGGCAGGAATGGCATCCGGGTATTCCCGTTCAGACTGGCTGACAGTCAGGCCATCGGCTTCATTGAGTAAATGGCCGGTATTAACGGTGATATCACCGCGTGTGGTCTCAATCGTACCGGAGCGGTTAACAACTTCAGCGTTTGCCTCCCCGACTGCATTCTTCTGCATCCAGAGGCTGTTATCCGCAAGAATATCGCCGTATATGTTGTGGATACGTGCAGCAAACAGAGAGATATTATTGCCCGCATAAATCAGCGCCGTGTTCAGCAGCGTACCGGCGGCCGTCATCGTCAGACTGCCCGCTGTACCGGTGAAACCGTTGACGGTGATATTTTCACGTGAGGTAAGCTGCACATCTCCGCCTGCCTGAAGCGAGCCGGACGCATTGAGCAACAGGCTCTGCGCGTTGAAGGTACTGCTACCGTTCCCGGTGGTGAGCGTACCGTTGTTCGTGAACGCTCCGCCAGCACTGAGGGCAATGGCATTGCCCTGCATTACGCCGCTGTTCGTCATGGCATTCTGCGATGAGACAGACAGCGTTTTACTTGCCGCCAGGGTGCCGGTGTTAACGAGCGCGTTAACCAGTTTCAGCGTGGTGTCGCCCAGAGAAACCACATCACCACGGCCGCTGTAATTACGCACGTCGAGCAGCAGCTTATCCCCGCTGTAGAGCTTACCGCTCTCGGTATTATCAAGAGCGTCACCGTTTATCGTAAGCGAAGTGGTGCCTAATACCGTTCCGCTGTTGGTAACGCTCTGGTAATTTGCCTGCAAATCAGCGCCCTGGAGTGTGCCGCTGTTATCAAGCGAGCTGCCGCGCAGTTCTGCGCGTGTCGTTGCGAGGACATTTCCGCCATTCACGGCTTTCACCACATCCAGCAGCAACCTCACCGCCTGAACCAGCCCGCTGCTGCTGTTCGCCAGTTCCGGTGCGGTCAGTGTGAGTTTGCCGCCGGAGAGCATTTTGCCGTCGTTCTGTACGCGGGTGGTGGCCTTCACCGAAGATTCCCCACCGCCCTGCAGCGTGCCCTGATTGTTCAGCGTGGCTGTCGATACAGTCAGCGCATTCTCGCTCAGCAGCACACCGCTGGCGGTATTGTTCAGCGCGCCCGAGGCATTCAGCGTCAGCGCTTCTCCCTGAAGCCGTCCGCTGTTAATGAGTTGACCGGCGGTAACCGTGGTCGCTTTCCCCTGGATTTGCCCGGCGTTCGTTGCATTTTCCACATCAAGCGTCAGCGCGCCTGCGCTGAGCAGTTTTCCTCCGGCCTGGTTATTCAGCTGCGTAAGGGCGACCGAAAGCGCAACAACGCCGGTGATCTCACCGCTGTTGTTCAGGGTACTGGCCCCCAGCGTGAGGTGTTTTGCAATCCACTGCCCGCTGTTTGCCAGCGTCAGTGCTGAGAGCGCCAGTTCTCCATTGGAGGTGATTTTGCTGCCCGCTGTCCCGGTAAGGGTGCTGTCGATTTGCGCATCCAGTAAATTTTCTGCCTGGATCGCACCGCCGTTCGTAAGCGCCTGCGCATGAATAAGTACCCGTTTCCCCTGCCATTGCCCTGCGTTACGCAGATCGCCGCCAGTCACGGACAACTCGCCCGCAGTCAGTAACGATCCCGACGCGTCATTTACCAGCGTCAGTAATGGCGCCGCCATCTCCAGGCGGGCGGCCAGCGTCAGGGCGGCAATCCCGGTCAGCGTTCCGCTGTTCGTGATGGTGTCCTGATGCGCGGTGACGCGATTCCCCTGAAGCGTACCGCTGTTGCGCAGCGTCTTTCCGTTAAGCGAAAGGTCACCGGCCGACAACATATTGCCGCTGTTAACGGTAGTGACCGCATTCAGCGTCCCGTTGCCCTGGCTCATCAGTTCGCCGGTATTGCTGAGCGTTCCAGCGGTCGTAACGTCAAGTGAGCCGGTCGCGAGGGAACTTCCGCGGTTAGTCCAGTCGTGGGAACGGATGCTGACATCCTGTCCCTGGAGCTGCCCTGCGGTAGTCAGCGTGGTACCTGAAAGGCCGAGCGCTCCGCCCGTCAGCGTGCGGGAGCCTGTCAGTAAATTCAGGATTCCGGCGGTCAGTGATAATGCGCTATCGCCCTGTAACAGACCGGCACTTTCCAGGCGATCGGCATTCAGCGTCAGGGTGTTGCCCACCATGCTGCCCGCACTGGACACCGACTGTGCCGTGATGCGGTTTGCACCTTGAGCCAGCAACATCCCCTCCGCGCTGTTCTTCAGCGTCTCGTAATCAATTGCCAGTGAAGTCCCGCTCAGCTCGCCGCTGTTGGTCAGATTTGAACCAGAGAGGGAAAGCGCCGCGTCGCTGGTGATAATACCGGCGTTGTTCAGTTCAGAGAGGGAAAGTGACAGTGCCGACGGGCTGTACAGCACGCCGCTGCTGCGGTTATCCAGCAGACGGGTAACCAGCGACAGCGTTTGTCCGGCGTGGATCAGACCACCGTTAATGACCTCAGGACTGTCGATTACAAGCGCGGAGGCCGTCAGGGTTCCACTGTTGCTGAGATGGCCGGTTTCAACCTTAAGCCCTGAAGCTGATGATTTCCCCGTGTGGTTGAGACTGCTGTCAGCCTTCAACGTCATGTTGCCTTTGGCAGCCTGAGTTCCTTCAAGTTTTGCGTTTTGCACGGCCACGCCGACGCTGTTGCCCTGTGTCTGTGCCGTGGCCGTGGTGTTGAGGCTGCGGCCCTGCACGGTAACGGCGCCACCGGCACTGGTTTCACCAGCAAGCGTGGTATCGGTGTTGTTCAGCGCCACATCCCCGTCGCTGTGGGTCACTGACGTTGCGCTGGCGGTGAACGTCTTCCCTGAGGTGGTGAGCCCCCGGACACCGGAAAGCGTACCGCTGTTGACGATTTGCGCCGCGTTCAGCGTTAGCGTGTCATCGCTGATAAGCGTGCCGCTGTTGTTCAGATTGCCGCTGGCGGTTACGGTGGTTTTCCCTTTCGCGCCGGTCTCACCGGAAATCGTGGCATTGTCTGCGCGGATATCCAGCGTGGAGGCGCTCTTCAGCGCGCCGGAGCTGGTGATATCCGTCCCGGAGACGGTAAGACTGTTGCCCTGAACGGTGCCGGTATTGCTGAATATACCGGTGTTTATCCGGGTATCCGCCACGGCGGCTAATGCGCCATGGTTAGCGAGGCTGCCCGCGCTGACGGCGAGAGATTGTCCGGCGGTTGTGCTGCCTTTCAGTTGGCTGTGGCCAGACGTGGTGAGCGTGATATTCCCGCTGGCATTTGTTGTGCTGCGGCTCTCTTGGGTCAACGTCTGCGCGTTGAGGGCAATCTCGGAAGCACTGAGATTTCCCTGCTGCACCAGTTCGCCACCCTTAACCGACAGTTGCTGCCCCGCCACAACAGAACCGTTAAGCGCCGCGTTTTTCTCAGCATTTACGGCAAGATGACGACCCGCGCTTGCCTGGGCATCTACGCTCTGGATCAGGGTGGTCGCGGCAAGCGTAGCGTCATTTGCCGCCGTGAACGCACCGCCGTTTTGCGTCAGCGTGCCGCGGGTTGTTAACTGAAGGTTGTTATCGGCGGCAACGTGAGCCTGGTCAAGCGTCAGCGCCGTCTGGCCGGAGACCGTGACGTTGCCACCCGCTTTATGGTCCCCGCGTAACGTTACGTCCGCTGCGCTGACCGTGGTGCTGCCGCTGGCAAGGGTGTTTTTCAGCACCACTTTTCCCGCGCTGCTGAGCGCAATATCCCCCTGTCGCGCGTTAAGGTTGCCCAGGTTTACGCCTACCCCCGTTTCACTGGAGACCAGACGGATCCGGTTAGCGTACATGCCGCCCATCGCACCGGTGTCTACCGCGACCTTCGGGGCTGTACCTTCACCTTTTAACGCACTGACGCTGCCATCCGCCGCTACGCGGTTCGCCCCTGCAACGACACGTAAATCTTTCGCATGCAGTTGCGCGTTGATCTCCGTCGCACGGGAGATGATCGACACCGCATCGCTCTGCGAGCCATTGAGGCCCGCGCCCTCGATGGTGACCGCCCCCTGGGTTACATCAAGAGATTGCAGCTTACCGCTGGCATCAAGCACCGGTTTACCTGTGGTGAGGGTCACATTCGGCGTGTTGATAAATCCGCAGCCGTTACAGGTGATACCGTAGGGATTCGCCACGATGACGTTCGCCGCCTTGCCGGCCACTTCGGTATAGCCCTGCAAATTTGAGCGGTTAGCGCCGGTGACTTCGTTGATGATGCCTTTGGCTTCCTGCCCGGCCTTCAGGTTGGGGTTATTCTGGATAAGCCCGCCAAGCTGAGTCTGGTTAAGCTGCCCGGTCGCGTTATTGAGGATCAGCCCCTCTTTCCCGACGTTGTAGTCGTTGTATTTGTTATGGGAAATACCGGACTGGTTCGGCGTGGCGATGTTCACCACCGGCACGCCGTTGGCCGCCTTATCCATCTGCGTATTGCCGGACGGGGTGATGGATGCCGCCACCGCAGGTAACAGCGGCTGCGTTGCCAGCAGAACGCTCAGTAACACGCTCAGCGCGCGCTGTGAAAAACGAACCTGATCCTGTTTCATCATCCCTGTCCCTTAGAAAGCCACTGATACGCGGTAGTAAATCGTGAGGTGATCCGGTGCCAGCCAGTCCGGATACGCCATCGGTGTGCCAACGGTAAACTGGCTTGAATAGCCGCGATGAGCCGTCGTCAGACCAAACGCGGCGCCCCACAGCGTGCCGGAGGCGTAACGGTCAAATCCGTCCTTCTTCAGCCAGCCACCGTCAACTGCTGCCAACAGGCCAACATCCCCCACCCACGGCAGCGTAAAGAGCGAATAATTAAGTTCATTTCGCCAGTAACCGCCGTTATCACCGGAGAGGTACTGCTCTTTGAAGCCGCGCACGGAGGCCTCTCCCCCCAGCGTCAGGCGCTCGCTGCCGTACAGCCGGTCCGGCGACCACTGAAAATAGACGCTGGTCAACCACCACAGCCCGTCAGCAACCGGGCGCTGAAAACTGCCGTTGACGCTCCATTTGCGGAACTCGGCTTTCGGCACATCGCCATGTTTGCCGTTATCATCTTCGGCGCCAAACCACGGCACACCCTGAGTGAAGGTCGGGTTCAGGGTCGCCACGCCGGAGGCAATTTTTTGCGTGTGGTTAAGGCCCAGGGAGAAACTTGAAAGTTTGCGGCTGCTGGTAGCCAGCAGAACATCGTCGAGATAGTTATGGTTGATGCGGTGGGTGATGCCCGCCGACACGCCGGTTTTGATATCGCCATTGCGGAACAGGACCCAGGAGCCATTCAGACGGTGGGTTTCGGTGTCGCCCGTCGAACGCCAGAGCCAGCCGTTATTATCGATGGTGCTGAGGTAGTTGCTCCAGCTGTAGCTGTAGTCCAGCAAGCCGTAGCCATAAGGCACGCTGACCCCGGCGGCAAAATTCTGAGCATCATGGCTGTTCGAAAAATCGCTGCTGCGCCCGCCGCTGATAAACCACTTATCCGCCAGCCCCAGCAGGTTATTGCCGTACAGCGCGCCATTGAGTTGTCCGGTACCGGTACTCTTTTGCCCGCTGTTATCGAAACTCACTGAACCGCTGAGCGGGAATTCAGGCGAAGCCGTCAGATTGACGATTGAATAGCCCTGTCTGTCGCCGGGCAAAATTTCTATTTCAACCGGCGTCTGGCGCACGCGATTAAGCTGCTCCATGCCCTGTTCGATATCGCGCAGGTTAAGAATTTTCCCTTCGAGGCCGGGGAAGGTCATGCTCAGCGTGCGGGCGGGAACCCCTTCAAGCCGGATTTGCTGGAGTTTACCTTCCAGTACCGCGAGATGCAGTACGCCACCAGAGAGATCCTGCTCGGTTAAAAATGCGCGGCTGGTGATATACCCCCGGCTGATATACCAGTCAGAGACGGCGTTGGTCAGGGCGTTGAGACGCGCCATATCAAGACACTGGTTCACCCACGGCGCAACCAGGCGATCTTTGGCTAACGGAGAAAGAAGGGTGGTACCCGTCAGCTCAATGCGCGAGATAACAAAACAGGGACCTTGCGGAGTCGCGGCACTGTCGGGCTGAGCAGGACGCGGTAATACCACGCTGCGCTCCAGCTCTTCACGCTGGCGCTGGTTTTCATCCAGCAGCTGCTGCTGTTGCTGCTGAATAGTATTACGGTCGGCCGGAGACAGGGGGGCCGCCTGCGCAGCACCTGCCAGCAAGGCCATGCCAGCCAGCACCTGTAGTATCGACGTTTTCCCTGTCATCACTGCCACTCCTTGCTAAAAGTCCGTTTTCAGACTTGCCTGTCAAAAAACGCGCAACTTATGTCAAAAAGTAAACAGTGTAAATACACACATTTAATTTAAGGTCTCTTTTGCTGCATTTTCAGAATTTAGCGGGTGACACTGCGTAAATCTAAAGAAATCCCCCATCGCGCCGATCATCATCCGTGTGTATTATTTCCTGTAGCGTTTCCAACAACTAACCTTAACTCAAATACTTAAGCGCCAAAGCGAAAGGCATCATGAGCACACCGATCAAACGGCTAGAAATCATTAAAAATGCCATTGAACTGGAAGATGACGATATCATTCAGAGCCAGCTAACCCGGCTGAAAAATGAAGCGTTTGACGATGAGCTACAGGCAATCGTCGTGGCGCTTGAGCAGAAAAACTACACTGCGGCCATCGCCGCGATCGTCGCGTGGCTACAAAGCCAGCGTGCCGTGACGCCATGGCGCGATCCGCAGGTCGCCGCGAGCAAACTGGAACTGAAAGCGCTGGAAGAGCGACTGCGCGATCTGATTGACCGCCGTAACGCGCGCGTACAGCAGCTTGATGAGTTCAACGATCTCTATTTCTCCCGCCTGGGCCCGCTGATGCAGCAGATCCTCGCCCTGCGTAAAACGCTGGCCGAGCTGAACCTGCGCCGCCAGCAGGCTGAGGCGCGTCGTCGCGAGGAAGACTACCGCCGCTGTCAGCGCTACATGGCCCAGGCCGTGGAGGTGCTGGCAACACTCACCCAGCGCTGGCGCGAACTTCCTGCCGATTCCGTACAGGCAGCCGAGGCGCGTAAGCATCTGCAGCAGCAAAGTAACCTGATTGCCAACCTGCTTGCCGAGGCGCTGGAGCTGGAGAGCGGCTTAACGCGTGAGGAAGAGCCTGCGCGTCAGGCGCGTGACGAGGCCAACGAAGAGTACGAGAAATACCGCGAGCAGCATCAGGATGCCGAAGTGCGTCTGCGTAAAGGGAAAGATCTTTCACAGGAGGATCGGGACGAGCTGAAACGGCTCTGGCGGCAGGCGAGCAAGCTGTGTCACCCGGATCTGGTGGCAGACGATTTGAAAGAAGAAGCCAACGCGATGATGGTGCAGCTCAACCAGGCCAAACAGCGTGGAGACGTCAAAACCATTCGTTCTCTGGTGGCGCGCCTGCAGCAGGGCTTCGAGCCGCTGATGGCCAGCGACAGGCTGAACGATCTGGAGCGCATCCGCAAAAAAATGGCTCAGGTTCGCGAGCAGATCGACACCTTAGTGAACGAGCTGGCAGAACTGGAGAAAGAAGAATCCTGGCTGCTGGTGTCGTCGCTCAGCAATATGGAAGCGTACTTCGCGCAGCAGGAAAAAGCGCTGAACGAGGTCCGCGCCTCGCTCGAACATCAGGTGAGCGAAGCGCAGCTCGATTCAGCAGCGTAATTATTTCGCGTGCCAGTACGCGCTGGCACGCACCAGCTGCTGATCGATAGCCTCAGTCTCAAACAGTCGGCTCAGGTTTTTAACCACCTTCTCTTCCCCGGTCAGCCAGATAAAGTAATCTTCCGCCGGAACGTTCAGCGACGCCAGCTGCTCAACCACCGCCTGCTCGCTGTGGCCGATCACCCAGGTGATGTTGAACGCGCTCAGGTGCGCCAGATAATCCTTGTATGATTCATCCCCGACGGTGACCACCGCGTGAAGTTCCGGGCGTTTCGGCAAGCTGGCGATGCCTTCCAGGCGGCGACGCAACGCCGGCATCCCGGACTCATCGCACACATACAGCTGCCAGGCGTAATCCTCCGGTACCACCAGCGAACCGCGCGGGCCACCAATCGTCAGCCTGTCGCCCACTTTCGCCTCTAGCGCCCACTGGCTGGCAACGCCACCGTCATGCACGAAGAAATCGAGTGCCAGCTCATGCTTCGCGGCGTCGTACAGCGGCGTGTAATCCCGGCTTTGCGGGCGCACGCCGTCGCCCCAGTCAATGCCCTCGTCGGTGACCACCGGTGGCACAAACGTCGTTCCCGGGGCCGGGAAAAACACTTTGGTGTGATCGTCGAAACCGCGGGAGCTAAAGCCCTCCAGCGCTTCGCCGCCTAAAACTATGCGCTGAAAACCAGCGCTTACGCGCTCAACACGGAGCACGGTCAGTTCACGAAAACGCAGTTCGTTACGCACGCGTTGTGGATAGCGGGTGGTTGCCATGTTAAGACCCTTCTCAGGTGAATACGATATATCTAAATTGATTTTAAATGATAATGATTGCTAATCAGCAAGAATGCAAGATCTTTTAGATTGCATCTGAATATATCTTAGATATAGTTTAGATATATCAATTTACGAGGCACACTATGCGACACGAACATGATGGCGGCGGACGACGACCACGCTTTTTTGGTCACGGCGATCTGCGGCTGGTGATTCTGGATATTCTGACCCGCAACGCGAGCCACGGTTACGAGCTGATCAAAGAGATTGAGAACCTGACCCAGGGGAACTACACCCCGAGTCCTGGCGTGATTTACCCGACGCTGGATTATCTTCAGGATCAGGCGTTTATCACCATTACGGAAGAAGAGAATGGGCGTAAGCGCATTGCCATCAATGCGGCAGGACAGCAGTGGCTGGAGGAAAACCAGGAACAGCTTGAGCAGATTCAGGCGCGTATCAAAGCCCGCGCGGTCGGTTTCCAGCTACGCAAAAACCCGCAGATGAAGCGGGCACTGGATAACTTCAAAGCGGTGTTAGATCTGAAGGTGAATCAGGGAGCGCTCAGCGACGCGCAGCTTAAGCAGATCGTTGGCGTGATCGACCGCGCGGCGCTGGAGATCTCCCAGCTGGATTAAGCCGGTGCGTGCGCGCTCACGCGGAAGACGCGTACCAGCTCTTTCAGGTGCATCGCCTGCTCGTTGAGGGAGGCCGCCGCGGCAACAGACTCCTCCACCAGCGCGGAGTTTTGCTGGGTGGTGGCATCAATCAGGCCAATCGCGCTGTTAATCTGCGAGATCCCCTCCGTCTGCTCGTGGCTGGCCTGGCGGATCTCACGCAGGATCACATCCATCTCTTCCACGTTGCCCACCATGCCGTTGATAAGCTCGCTCGCCTTCTCGACCAGGTTCATCCCGTCCTGCGTCTGGCTGGTGGAGCTTTCAATCAGCTCACGGATCTCACTGGCTGACGAAGCACTCTTCTGCGCGAGCTGGCGCACTTCACCAGCCACTACCGCAAATCCACGACCGTGCTCGCCCGCCCGGGCCGCTTCCACCGCCGCGTTCAGCGCCAGAATATTGGTCTGGAAGGCAATGGCATCGATCAGGTCGATGATGTCGGACATCCGGTTCGAGGTCTCGTTAATCAGGCGCATTTTGCTGGTCACCTGCTTCATCATCTCACCGTTGTTTTTGACCACCTTCGCGGCATCTGCCGACAGGTTGGTCGCTTCTCCGGTATGCGAAGCGGTGTTTTTCACCGTCGCGGTGATCTGCTCCATCGAGGCGGCGGTCTGTTCCACAGAGCTGGCCTGCTCTTCCGTGCGCGCAGCCAGATCCTGGTTCCCGGCGACAATCTGCGCGGCGGCGCTGGAGATATTCTCCGAGCCGGTCTGCACCTGCTGCACAATGTCCAGCAGACGCGTTTTCATCTCCATCAGGGCATGCAGCAACAGGCCGGTTTCGTCTTTACCGTGCGAGGTGATACTGCCGGTGAGATCGCCATCCGCAATCGCCGCCGCAAAGTCCACGGCCTGGCCCAGCGGACGGGTAATGGAACGCACGATAAACCAGCCAATCAGGCTGCCTGCCGCCACGCTGAAGAGGGAGATGAGGATGAGCAGCAGACGGTTGCTCCTGAAATCACTTTCCACCTGCACCCCGGCGTTCTGCATCTCAGTGTTCTGAATCGCAATCAGCTGCTGCACTTTGGCTTTATAGGCCTGCTGCAGTTTGAGGGTGTTGGTCATCATCTCCTGAAGCGCCCCGGCGCGATCGTGATTCTGCACCGCCTGCAAAATACGATAGCGCGAGTCCAGATACTGCTGGCGCACGCCGCGTATCTCGGCGAGCACCTGCTGCGATTGCTGATCCTGCAGCACGTTGTTCAGCTCACCGAGGAGCACCGTGATGTGCTCACTAATCTCTTTAAGATGCTGCTGCGACTGCGCCGTGTACGTTCCCTGTTCATCCAGCAGCATGAGCTGCTGAGTGCTAATAAATTCCTGGAAGTTATCGATTAACTGGTTCGCTTTTACCGTGGTTGGATAATCACTGGTAATAATGGATTGCATCCCGTTGTTTGCCCGGTTCAGACTCATTAAAGACAAACTCGCGCTCACCACCATCAGGACAATAAAGAATCCAAACGCCAGAAATAATTTCGTGCCGATTTTTACGTCATGTAAGAACATATTTACTCCATCGATGTGATTATTTCTCAGACGATCACCGTTATCGGTAACGAAACCGCTAACTTTATGACTTTGATCGTTTTTTTATTTCATAACCATCACAATGGATAGGCAGAGGCTATTAATATAGCCGTATCGATCGTTACTCAACCACCAGACGGGGCATTTATGAAATAGCATCGGGGAAAAATGACTTAGGCAGGGATAAATAACTGAGGCACTTTCTTTAGTTATTTAATATAAAATTAACAATAAATCGCAAGAATAATTACAAATAAAGCGACGAAAGCCGTTTACGCCTGGCAGAATAAACGGCTTTTCTGGAACATTACAGACTCAATGGAGAACCGTCACTGCATCCTGAAGACGTCCGGCCCGGTGTTTTACCATCGCGGAGATCTGCGCACTCTCTTCAACCAGATCGGCGTTTTTCTGCGTGATGCTGTCCAGTTCAGCCACCGCGCGGGTTAACTCTGAAAGCCCGGTAGCCTGTTCAGAGGTGGCATGGCTAATCTGCGCGATCAGCTGCGTGACGTTTTTCACCTGCTCAACGATATCATCCATGGTGCGTCCTGCGGCGTGTACCTGCTCGGAGCCGGACTGTACCTTACTGGCGCTGGCATCAATCAGCTTACGGATATCGTTGGCGGCATTAGCGCTGCGGCTGGCAAGATGGCGAACTTCCCCTGCCACCACCGCAAAGCCTTTGCCCTGCTCACCGGCCCGTGCCGCTTCTACCGCCGCATTCAGGGCGAGGATATTGGTCTGGAAGGCAATATCGTTGATCAGGGTGGTAATGGAGCCGATACGCTGGGTACTGTCGGCGATATCGTCCATGGTTTTGACCACCGTCTGCATCGCGTTCCCGCCTTTGGTCGCCGCACTGCTGGCGGCTACGGAGAGCTTATCGACCTCGGTGGCGGTTTCAGAGTTACTCTGAACGGAGGCCGCCATCTGGTTCATCGTCGCCACGGTCTGCTGCACGTTTGCAACGGTCTGACGCGTGCGGTCGTTCAGATCCTCATTACCCTGCGCCAGCTTGTCGCTGCCGTCGCGCACGCTCACCACCTGGCTTGATACGTCATTGATTAGCCAGCGACACATCAGCCCCAGTTGCCCCACCGCGCGAAGGGTCAGGCCCAGTTCGTCGCTGCGGCTCAGGTGCTGCACGCTATTGCGCTCGCCGGTTGCCACCTTCAGCGCCTGTCGCGCCACATTCTCTACCGGGCGAACAATCTGCTGTTCAAACAACAACGTGCCCAGCAGCATCATTATCGCTGCTGCGACCAACGACACCCAGCCTGCTGAGGTTGCCACAAGCGTAGCGGCGAGCGCGCCAAAGAGCACCGCCATCACGCCGCGTACCCGCCAGCGCAGCGGCATTGCCGGTAGTTTTCCGAACCAGCCCTGACGCACCACCAGCCCTTTATGGATCCGTTTAGTACAGCGTCCGGCATTCAGGGCCTTATAGAGTGGCTCAACGGTGGCGATCTCTTCTGCCGTCGCTTTGGTGCGAATCGACATATAGCCGGTGACCTTCCCGTGGCGCACCATCGGCACCGCGTTGGCGCGCACCCAGTAGTGATCGCCATTTTTACGGCGGTTTTTGACAATTCCGCTCCACGGCTCGCCCTGTTGCAAGGTGTACCACATATCGGCAAAAGCGGCTTTAGGCATATCAGGATGGCGCACCAGATTATGCGGCTGACCCATCAGCTCATTAAGCTGATAGCCACTCACCTGAACAAAGGTGTCGTTAGCATGAGTCAGATAGCTGTGGACGTCTGTGGTAGACATTAAGGTGGTGTCATCGTCCAGAAGATATTCATTCTGGGTGACATAGGTTGGAGAGGACATCGTGAGCATCCCTTGCAGGTTATTTGAATGTTAATTTTGTGGTTTATTGTTTTTTCGGCGGTAAACAATTTATCTTTAGTTGTTAAACTTGATGGAGATCGCAGATTTCACTTAAACCGCACTTTTTGTGAGATTTTATAATTGATTGATTTTAAATACTTTCACAATGAAATTACCTGCAAAGGATGATCTGTTAACGCCCACTTAAGTCGCACCGCCTGCACCCCCCTGGTGCAATTGACCCCATCCACGTCTTCCTGCCCCCGTTTTCCGTACCGCTAAATCCCGTCTGGAAAACATCGGCATGATTAAATATTGCGCAACATTATTTTAACCTGGCGTTTATCCCGATTTTCGTTAAGTCCGCTGAAGTGGCGTAATCCCTGCAATACTTAACGCAGTATCATGTGATACGCGATCCCCGGGAGCATATTTTGAACAGGTTACCTTCCAGCGCCTCGGCTCTTGCCTGTACCGCGCACGCACTGAATCTCATTGAGAAGCGAACGCTTGATCATGAGGAGATGAAACAACTTAACCGAGAGGTCATCGATTACTTTAAAGAGCACGTCAATCCAGGTTTTCTGGAGTATCGCAAATCTGTTACCGCCGGCGGGGATTACGGAGCCGTAGAGTGGCAAGCGGGAAGTCTGAATACGCTTGTCGACACCCAGGGACAGGAGTTTATTGATTGCCTGGGTGGTTTTGGCATTTTCAACGTGGGGCACCGTAATCCAGTAGTGGTTTCCGCCGTACAGAATCAACTCGCGAAACAACCTCTCCATAGCCAGGAACTGCTCGACCCGCTTCGCGCCATGCTCGCGAAAACGCTGGCAGCCTTAACGCCCGGCAAACTGAAATACAGCTTCTTCAGCAACAGCGGCACGGAATCGGTCGAAGCGGCGCTTAAGCTCGCCAAAGCGTACCAGTCGCCGCGCGGGAAATTCACTTTTGTCGCCACCAGCGGCGCGTTCCATGGTAAATCCCTGGGCGCCCTGTCTGCGACCGCCAAATCCACCTTCCGCAAACCGTTTATGCCGCTGCTGCCGGGCTTCCGCCACGTGCCGTTCGGCGACATTAATGCCATGCGCACCGTGCTCAGCGAATGCCGTAAAACCGGCGATGACGTAGCTGCGGTGATCCTGGAGCCAATTCAGGGCGAAGGCGGCGTGATCCTGCCTCCACAGGGCTATCTGCCTGCCGTACGTCAGTTGTGCGATGAGTTTGGTGCGCTGCTGATCTTCGACGAAGTGCAGACCGGCATGGGACGTACCGGCAAGATGTTCGCCTGCGAGCACGAGAATGTTCAGCCGGACATTTTGTGTCTGGCGAAAGCGCTCGGCGGCGGCGTAATGCCGATTGGTGCGACGGTTGCCACCGAAGAGGTCTTCTCGGTGCTGTTCGACAACCCGTTCCTGCATACCACCACCTTTGGCGGTAACCCGCTGGCCTGTGCGGCCGCGCTGGCCACCATCAACGTGCTGCTGGAGCAAAACCTGCCTGCGCAGGCGGAGCAGAAAGGCGACATGCTGCTGGACGGTTTCCGTCAGCTGGGACGTGAATACCCGGATCTGATCCAGGAGGCACGAGGTAAAGGGATGCTGATGGCCATTGAGTTTGTTGATAACGAAATCGGCTATAGCTTCGCGAGCGAGATGTTCCGCCAGCGGGTGCTGGTGGCCGGCACGCTCAACAATTCCAAAACCATCCGCATTGAGCCACCGCTGACGCTGACCATTGAGCAGTGTGAGCAGGTGCTGAAGGCGGCACGTAAAGCGCTGGCGGCACTGCGCGTGAGTGTGGAAGAGGCGTAAAAAAACGCCGGGTGGCGCTGCGCTTACCCGGCCTACAACACCAGCCCGGTAAGCGTTGCGCCACCGGGCTGCTTTTTATCGGTGAAACTCCGCCACCGTCATGGTAAAGCGCAGCACCTTTTTTCCCTCATTGGCATAGCCGTGCGCGGCTTCCGTTTTCGCCACCGCCGATGCCCCGGCAGCAACCTGCGTAACCGTCTCGTCCACCGTCAGGGTTAATATGCCTTCGTTCACGTGCAGCAGCTCAAAGGTACCCGCCGGATGCCCCGAAGAGGTAAAACGCTCTCCCGGCTGCATCTCCCACTGCCATAGCTCAATCATATCCGGGCCCGCGGTTCCTGCCAGCAGTCTGGCACGTCCGCCCTTTTCCCCCTGCCACAGCACCGGGATCGCGGCTTCTTCGATAACGTGCACCAGCGGCTCGCTGGAGACGTTAACGATATCCGCCACTGAGATACCGAGCGCGGCGGCCAGCTTGCACAAAATGGCGATGCTGGGGTTGGCTGCGCCCTTTTCGATCTCCACCAGCATGCCTTTGCTGACGCTGGCACGCCGCGAGAGTTCATCCAGCGACAGTTTTTTCTCTTTACGCCAGTTGCGTATGCGGTTCGCTACGGCCAGGCTTACCTGGGCGATATCGGCACCCTGTTCAGTCATTATATTGACTTTTTCAGTCATTGGTCACTACCATGGTATAAAACAGTCAATACAGGATTATTTATGTCTCTCGTTACGCCGTCAATAGACCCGCGCCTTGCCGCAATTGCCCCGGGCTTTCGGGCGCTGAGCATTCTGGTTGAAGCTGCGCCGATTACCCACCCGGAAGTCGCTCCGGCCGTGCTCACGCAAGCCTGCCAGCAGATGCTTAATGATGATGTGCCGTGGGCTGACGCGCACCTTTCCGGCTGGGATGAGGTATTTAAGGCCTTCGGCGCAAAACCGAAACGTACGCCCTGCTCGGCATCCGCCTTACGTAAGCGGGTCTTAAAAGACGGCTCGCTGCCACCGCTCGATCCGGTGGT
Source organism: Enterobacter sp. 50793107 (assembly GCF_001463365.1). Taxonomy (NCBI): domain Bacteria; kingdom Pseudomonadati; phylum Pseudomonadota; class Gammaproteobacteria; order Enterobacterales; family Enterobacteriaceae; genus Enterobacter; species Enterobacter sp. 50793107. The sequence continues at coordinate 32,911 of NZ_LNII01000078.1, forward strand.
GGATATCTACAACGCGGTGAGCATTCGCTACGCCATCCCGGTTGGTGGAGAAAATCTTGCGACTTATTCAGGCGCGCCGCGCCTGACGCTGGCGGACGGCAGCGAGCCGTTTGATACCTTCAAAGAGGGGCAGCCGGTGGTGGAATACCCGGAGCCGGGCGAGGTTATCTGGCGCGACGACCTCGGTGTTACCTGCCGTCGCTGGAACTGGCGCCAGGGTATACGGACGCGTCTTGACAGTCAGGCGCAAACCATGTGGTTTATTCTGGAAAGTCTGCCGTCAATGCCGCTTACGGCACTGGAAGAAGCCGGAGCGGATCTGATTGATAACCTGCAACGTCTGATGCCGGGTGCAGTGGTGCACAGGCAGTTACTGACCCTGTAAGAGGATAAAAAATGTTTCGTGGAGTCAGCGCATTTCCGTTAACGCCCCTGAAAAACGGCACGTTTGATGAGCAGGCCTTTACGCATCTGCTCTCTCCTGTGGTTGAGGCAGGCGTGGATTCACTGGGCATTCTTGGCTCGACCGGGAGCTATGCCTATCTGACCGTTGAAGAGCGTGCCCGGGTGACACGCTGTGCGGTGGAACATGCCGGTAACATACCGGTTATCGTCAGCATCGGCGCAATGCGGCTGGACGATATTCAGCGTCTGGCTGACGACGCGCAAACGGCCGGAGTCTCCGGCGTGCTGATGGCACCCGTGTCGTACCAGCGATTAACGGATGAGGAAGTATTCAAGCTCTATGAAACGGTGACCCGCCAGCTCTCCGTACCGCTGTGCATTTACGATAACCCTGCCACGACCGGTTTTGCGTTTAGCGATGAATTGCTGTTTGCCGTCGCGTCTCTGCAAAATGTGGGCTCCATCAAGCTTGGCCGCGTGCCGGAGGACCTGTCGCAGGTACGTGCCCGGCTTCCTGATACGGTCACACTGGGTATCGCCGGTGACTGGCGGGCAGCCTCAGCCTTGCAGGCCGGGTTTGACGTCTGGTATTCGGTTCTCGCGGGGTTGTTCCCAAAAGCGGCGCTGGCGATAGCGCGTTCGGGGAAAAGTACAGAGTCAGAACGGTTAGAGCCGCTATGGGATCTGTTCCGTCGTTACGGTAGCGTAAGGGTCATCGCGGCAGCGGCGGAAATGAGGGGAAAAGTGGCAACACCCGGCTTGCCGTTCCCGTTGCAGGCAATTCAGGGAGAGCCGCGCGAGGCGCTTTCAGCGATCCTTGCGGAATTGGAACTGGCCTGAAAAACGCCGGGTGGCGCTGCGCTTACCCGGCCACACCGCATCATTCATAAAGTAATTATTCTCAGGGATGGTTGAGAAAGCAACGTCCCCACCCTCGCAGTTTGTCCCTCTGTCTACGTGTAATTATCCCGGTAAAAATACGTCTTCTCGACTCTTAATAGAAATCAGAAGATTGAATAATAGTAGCGCTAAAATTATAATGCTTAGATTCATTTGCGAGGACGTTTAAGCTATGCAGTACCTACTTGACGGGATAGTGCATTATAATGATGAATCGCGCATTTTAACCGATAATAAACGCGAAGTTGAGCTTTCACTGGCGACGTCGCGATTATTAAATGCACTTATTGACGCCAATAATTCTCAGGTCAGCCGTACTGAACTCCTTGAAAAAGTCTGGGAAGAACATGGTCTGGTTGCTTCTGATAACAACCTGAACCGAAACATATCTCTGTTGCGAAAAGCATTTCTTGAATTCTCGCTTGAAGACAAAATCGAAACAATACCAAAGCAAGGATTTGTACTGCACTGTCAGTGTACTCGTGTTAGTACTACACGTAGTAGCACGTACGAAAAATTTAAAAAAATCTGTTCCTCGCACAAAGGTTTTTACATTAGCACAATAGCATTAACCGTTTTAATGGTGAGCACCATCACTGCCTTTTATTTGTACCATTTAAACGATAGCTCTATGCATAAATATAAGTCAGTCGGATTATGCGATGTCTATACTGACGAAAATGGCGTCAAACAAGAGAATATTGACTCATTTTTTAATACAAATTTAGGGCAAAGAATCGCATTAAAATGCCAGCAATATCCCAAAAATATCTATTTTGATGACAACAGAGCGCCTTTAAAAAGCAAGGTGTACTCAACTCACATTGCCCTGTGTGGCAAACAAAATACAGGGAAAGGACATGAATGCGAAAACTTCGTCAATATTAACAACAATTAATATTGTTTTATGCCTGTTGATGCTTCCCTTGCTTGCAATGGGAATATACAAGCTTGTTGGTGTTTATGATTACCTACCGATGAACTGTATGTCGACGGTACATATCAACTATGAAGATTCAAAAAATGTCCAGCAAGGGATTAATGGAAATATCAAAATTGTTTTCCACATTACCAACGATGGTCTCGTCACGGTCAGCGAATACGGCACGTTGAACTATTATGGTAAAGAGTACCTTGTCGATCGTACAGGAAACATGACCATCGACACAGACGTGCAAAACGGATTCCACAAAGTCACAAAAGGTAAATTTCTTGCTAATCCGCAGGATAATGCACCTTCTTTGCTGATTGAAAAACTCACCACCAGCCAACCTGTCCTGCACTATAAGATCCAGAAGCTTGACCCCAAAACCTGGAGAATAAGCGATTTGCAGCGTGCCATATTTATTTGCCGAAAATGAGTTTATTGACGCAAGCACATGGCTCATTGTGCTAATGTTATGAATGCAAGACAGATGTATAGATTGTTAAATCAAGAAATAAAACTCGCACTTAACTTTTAACAAAAACCCAACCAGAAAGCAATTGGAGCAACCATACGTTCATCTAAACAAACACCCTGCCTGCCAAAAAAAGCAGAACAAAAACCTTATTAAAGGTGATTCTTCTTGATTAAATTCTACTTCCTCTGCTTTTCTCATACTCTTCCCTTCACTTCTTTTATTCTGCATTTTTTTATTTTGTATTTCTAATATCCTTCATAAAAGAATTGTTTGAATTTATTTCGAAAGTATTATTTAGCCAACTTTTTGGTGACGATGCTTTTATCTTAAAGCATAGAAATCCATTTCATAAAATGTCATTAACCCTAACAGGCGAAGCAACAAAGTGAGAGGAAGATATGCGCGTGTTAATATTAGATCCTAACATTATAAACCAGCATTATTTGAAAACCCAAATTGAAGAAGCAGGTATTTTAACTGATGTATCTTCGAGTATTGAGGAAGTGGAAATGTTTATGTTTTCAAATAAAGCTGAACTCCTGATTATGGCATCTGAAACGCTTTCCACTGCTGAGTTACAGGCGATTCGTAAGTGGCGACGCGAAGGGCGCACTATCCGTATCATGATCCTTAACAGCAGCAACGATATTGAACATAAGGTGAAAGCGTTTGAAAGCGGCGCTGACGATTATGTTGTCAAGTCTAGTCATATTGAAGAGATTATCATCAGAATTTGGGTTTTAGTACGCCGGAATTATCTCACCCCTTCCAGCCGTATTACTGCAGGTAATTTAGAACTCGACTTAAACAGCAAGGTACTCTTCATCAACAAGCAAAAAATTCGACTGACCCGTTTTGAATTTGAAATTATGAAGCTACTGGTGAAGAACAAAGGCAAGGCGCTGAGCAAACGTAAAATCATGAAACATCTCTACCACGACTGGATGGGTAAAGAAAATAATACCGTCGAGGTGCTTATTGGTCGTCTGAGAAAAAAACTAGCGCCCTACAACAGCGGGCAAATCAGAAATCAAAGAGAAGAGGGTTATTATTACGATCTAAACGGTGCGATCTGAGTTACACCCAGCCCCTGTGCTGCCTTGATGGCATAAAAATTAACTTCATTTAAGTACGGTATATTTAACACTTTTAAACTCACACTTCATCAATCACAGCTTCATTGTTAAGAAAATTATATGAAAAAATCTACGACCAATACGCTATCGCTTTGGTCTTTAACGACGCTTGTCGTCGGAGCGATGATCGGAGCGGGTATATTTTCATTACCTGCTGCATTCGGACGAGCAACCGGTGGGCTTGGTGCAATTATTGCCTGGGTGATTGCCGGTGGCGGTATGCTGATGCTGGCATTTGTATTCCAGAACCTTGCGCAAAGAAAGCCTGAACTCAATGCGGGCGTCTTTAGCTACGCTAAAGCCGGTTTCGGCGAATATCCGGGCTTCATTTCGGCACTCGGTTTCTGGGCGGGTACATGTATCGGCAACGTATCCTATTTTATTTTAATTAAATCAACATTAGGCGCGTTTTTCCCTGCATTTGGCGAAGGTAATACGCTGCTGGCAATCGCTGTCTCATCAGTTGTTTTATGGTCTTTTCATCTCCTGGTATTGCGGGGTATTAAAGAAGCGGCCTTTATCAATACCCTGGCCACCTGTGCCAAGATCATCCCTATTTTTGTATTTATCACCATTCTGATAATGGCATTCAAAAAAGAGATGTTTATGCTTAATTTCTGGGGCGGGGCCGCCGGAGAGCCACCTCTCTTCAGATCAATCTTTTCCCAGGTCAGAAGCACCATGTTGGTGACCGTATTCGTATTCCTTGGAATCGAAGGGGCAAGTATTTACTCGCGTTATGCAACTAACCGGAAAGACGTTGGCCTGGCGACCGTATTCGGCTTCATCGGGGTGCTGTGCTTACTGATGTTAGTCACCATGCTTTCTTATGGCGTTATGCCCCAGGCCGAGCTGGGAGCCTTACGGCAACCCTCAATGGCCGGTGTTCTCGAAAGCATAGTGGGACGCTGGGGCATGATTTTCATCAGCGTGGGGTTAATTATCTCTGTCCTCGGAGCCTATCTTTCCTGGTCATTGCTCGCTGCGGAGGTTATTTATTCCGCGGCGTTGAAAAAGAGCATGCCTGCCGTTTTTGCACGCGAGAATCGCTGGCGCGTTCCCTCGTCAGCCGTATGGTTGACGAATATCTCGATACAGCTGTTCTTAATTATCACTTTTTTCAGCGATTACGCATTCCTGTTAGCCCTTGAGCTAACCAGCGCGATGACGCTTATCCCTTATCTTCTGGTTGCCGCGTATAGCCTGAAGCTGGTTATTACACGAGAAACCTACGAACAGTGCACAAAGGGATATTATAAAGACCTGGTGATCTCTGTCATTGCCACTGCCTATGCCTCGTTGATGATTTATGCCGGCGGATTAACGTATGTGCTTCTGTCCGCCGTTATTTATGCGCCTGGCACACTGCTTTATTACATTGCTAAGCGTGAGCAAAACAAAAAAATATTCTCTGGTACGGAACGAATATTATTTACCGCCATCGTGCTCGCGGCTTTGGCCTGTATTTATGGAATTATAAACGGAAATATTACCATTTAATTACTCTCTTAAGGAGATACTATGCAAGATATACCACTGGGTGTTCACTCCGAGGTCGGCCAGTTACGCAAAGTGATGGTGTGCGCCCCTGGGTTAGCACATAGCCGTCTTACACCGGGCAATTGCGACCGACTGTTATTTGACGATGTTATGTGGGTAGAGCGTGCCCGTCAGGATCATCTCGATTTTATTAACAAAATGCGCGGATGCGGTGTTGACGTTGTTGAGATGCATGATCTGCTCTCCGAAACGCTGGCTAACCGTCAGGCACGCAACTGGCTCATCGAACAGCAGATTACTGCTGATGAAATCCCGTTGGGTTTGCTTAATGAAACACGCTCGTTCCTGGATTCGTTACCAGCAGATCGGCTGGCTGAGTTTATGATCGGCGGGCTTTCAACCTATGATTTGCTGAACAGACACAGGGGCGATAAAGAAGAACTTGAACTCGTCGGAAGAGCGACAGGGCTGCGTGAATATTTGCTCCCGCCGTTGCCGAATACGCTTTATACGCGAGATACCACCAGCTGGATTTATAACGGGGTTACGCTTAATCCCCTTTACTGGCAGGCTCGTCGTGAAGAAACGTTACTGACCACTGCTATCTATAAGTTCCATCCGGACTTCACCCGTCAGACGATCAATACATGGTGGGGAGATCCAACGCGTTATCACGGATCCGCCACCCTTGAAGGCGGCGATGTTATGCCTATTGGCAACAAGACCGTTTTAATCGGTATGAGCGAACGTACGTCCTATCAGGCCATTGCCCAGCTTGCATCTGCCCTGTTTTCGAACCCGTTTAGCCATGTCGAGCGCGTTATTATTGCCGCGATGCCGAAGCTCAGAGCGGCGATGCACCTGGATACCGTATTCACCTTTTGTGACAGAGATTTAGTGACGCTTTATCCCGCCATTGTTGATCAAATCGAAGTCTTTTCACTGATTAAGGACGACTCCCCAGGCGGAATGCGTCTGGAGCATTATTCAGAGCCGTTAACAGAGGTGGTAGCCAGGGCACTCAATTTACGCTCGCTCAGGGTCGTTGAAACCGAAGGCAATGTTTACGACACCGAGCGTCAGCAATGGGATAGCGGAAATAACGTGGTCGCCATGTCTCCAGGTGTCGTTATCGCCTATGACCGCAATACCAAAACAAACGACCGTTTGCGTAAAGAAGGCGTTGAGGTCATTGAAATTGTTGGGAGTGAATTAGGGCGTGGACGCGGTGGCGGCCACTGTATGACATGTCCATTAATTCGTGATGCCGTTGATTACTCATAAGGAAGAGAGATGTTTACACGTTCTGTTTTAATGTTGGCCGGTTTGCTGGCATTGGCTGGCTGTACTGAAAAACCCGTTGGTTCTGCCCATCATGCAAGTGCTGCGCTTTCCGGTCAGGTGATGGCGCTGTCGCACGGCACAATCACAGGGGTGAGATACATAACAATCCAAAACGACACCGGAAGCAGCGCTGCCGGTACAGTCGGGGGCGCGTTGATTGGCGGTGCTGCCGGTAATGCTATTGGTGGCGGAAGCGGCCGTCTGCTGGCGACGGCTGGCGGTACCGTTGCTGGCGCGATGGCAGGACAGTCGATACAACGAGGAATGGCGCGACATAATGCGGCTGAACTCTTTATTCGTCCTGATAACGGGCAAGAGTTCGTTACCGTGCAGCCCGCCCGTGAAGGTGAATTTGTCGTAGGGCAACGTGTAAATATTACCTCGCATCGCGGTCAGGTAGCGATCTCTCCAGCTCAATAACACGCTTTATCATATCTGCCACAACAGGATGATTGTCCTTTTCATTAAGGATGAAAATTTTTTGTGGCAGGTTTTTATCTTTTATTCATTCCATGTGACCATTTATATTCTTAAGAGGGCATCATTGTGACGACTCATCTATTACAATTTTGGAATATGGCAGCCACCCTATTTTCTATATTCTTTTTTATTGCGTATCTGTTTGTTATTTTCCAGATCGTTACTGATTTATTCCGTGACAATACACTCAACGGCTTCTTTAAATCGCTCTGGATAATGCTGTTACTTTTCATCCCGCTGATCACCTCTGTTTTTTATCTCATTCTGAGAGGTAAGGGAATGGCCAAAAGACAACGTGCTTACAGACTGGATGCGAATGCCGCAGCACAATATAGTCTTTGTAAATCACCAGCGGAACAAATATCAGACGCCAAAAAACTATTAGACCAGGACGTTATTAGCCAGGAGGAGTTCGAACTCCTTAAAAAGAAAGCCATAAATTAAATCACAATGACTAAGGATGGCGTAATATCCAACCTTAGTCATTTCGTTTTAGAAAATCAGTCATCTCTGGCGCTATTAACAATTCGTCTCATGTTTTGTTAATGCGCTGGCCTATTTATTATTTTTTAACTACTTTTATCCACTGGAGTGTTCGCAATGAAAAGCACTACCCCCTGGCAGCCCTGTAAGGAAAAAATCGACTTTATCGGCGGCTTTTATCATTTATTTTTGTTGATTTGCTCTGTTTTACTCTGGAGCGGGTTAGTTCTTTTTGCTACACGTGCCTATGGCCAGACTCATGCTGATGAAAATGCAGCAAGCTGGGGCAGCAGGATTGTTTCCGATATTACGCAAACCTGGACAGATTATGATAGCCACGATATTTATCTTCCTTTTATCAGCTGGCATAACCGGTTCATGTACGATAAAGAAAAGACCGATCGCTATAATGAAATGCCCTGGGGTGCCGGAGTGGGTGTTTCTCGTCATCACAGCAATGGCAACTGGAGTGCACTGTATGGAATGGTGTTTAAAGACTCACATAATGAGTGGCAACCGGTCACCGGCTATGCATGGGAGAAAGGATGGCATCCAGGCCAACAAAAAGATTTCAGGTTGGGATTAGGGGTGACCGCCGGGATAACGGCGCGTAAAGATATGGGCAACTACATTCCCTTACCGATTATATTCCCTCTTTTTTCAGCGAGTTATAAAAATGTGAATGTTCAGTTCACCTATATTCCTGGCACCTATAATAACGGAAACGTACTCTTCGGATGGTTACGTTACAACCTGTAGCAGGGCTCAGCCCTGCATTACACTCTCGGTCTTTTTACTATCAGCGCAGGAAAGGAAATGTTTTAAGAGAAGAAGGAAGAAGAGTATCTGGATAAAAAGGAGGGTAAAGAAAAATGACTGGATTATATGCAACGACTCACCGCGAGCGTAGGGCTCGCGGTGAGTGTTTGTTTAGAATTGAAGTGCGGCGCCCAGGTAAGCACCATCAAGCAGCGTATGATTAGGCGTACCGGATTTACCATGAACGCTAATATGACGGTAACCCGCTTTGAGTTTCACCTCATCTCGTACCTGCCAGGCCAACCCTGCATCAACTTCAACATAGTTTTCAACGGCATTGTTCAGGCCACGTGGCGCGGTATAACCTTCACCATAGGCATACACCTCATCGCTGAAATGGACACGAACCCCGCCACCAATCGGTGCCGCAAATCCATTATCACCTTTCTTAGGCGCCATATAGATGGCCTTGGCACCTGCGTAAAGATCGGCTTTACCCAGAGACACCTGATAACCCAGGCCGACACCGCCAGAATTACGGCCATCATTATAATTGTTAGCCCAGTTTGCGGTATAAAAAATACCGGTCGGCTCTGGCGCAATTAGTGCATTTAACTCCGTATGTTGTGTACCTAACTGAGCGCCAATTTCAGCGGCGTTAGCACCAACAGAAAGAGTTGAAAGAATTGCCACTACTGTGAGTGTTTTTTTAAACATTTGTTATCACCTAATCTACATTAAAAAAAGAAGTCAGAACCTTAAACAAGCTCTGTCTGGTGGCTTATTTTAGGGGGCGATGTTATATGAAGTTCAAACAAACAAGAGATCCTCACTCACCATACTCTCATTCATTAATCATCGAGGTGACAGCTGCGCACGCTATAAAATGACGTGTGTTTAAGTTCCATCTATCTTTTCGCACTAGAATGCCTCTTTATTTTCACCGAAACCAGTGAGGAAACCATGTTCCCGGAAGAAAATATCAGACGGCCCAAAAAACCAAACTTTATCCGTTATCTTTTTCTGTTCAACCTTTTATTGCTGCCCCTTTTCATGATTGTGGCACGCCTGGTCTGGGGACAGGATTTCTTTTCTGTTTCCCCCAATGGCGCTTTGTTCTGGCCGGGTGCAGTCTCGCACGTTTTGTTGCTGGGCGGAGTTTGGTTGTTTTTAGATGTTCTGTTTATGATTTGGTTTTACCTTACCAACAAAAAAAACTGAGGAGCAACGCTTATGCTGCTATTTATTTCATGGCTATTTGCATTAGTTGGCAGTGAATTACTGCTGTTACAGATCAATTCAGTAAGCATTATCATGCCTCTCTTATATTTATCTATGGGGATAATGTATTTATATCAAAAGAATAAAATAAGGAATATGTTATGGCTGGATGCAAACTTAAAAAAAACACGCATCCTCAACCTCAAGGTTCTGTTTGTGGCAGCGCTTAGTATTATGTTATCTATCGTCGCGCATATTAATTTCGCCATTAACTCCTTGCTGATCATGCAATGGTTAAAAGCATAGTTTATGCGATGTCCATATCTTTATTCTGTGCCCCCATCATCAACCACGCTGCGCTTTAAAACCTAAATACAGCAGATATCAGGTTGAATATCTATGTTTAGAGGATTTATGCGCAAGAAAAGTATTAGAGTGTTGAAGCGTTGTATTTTTATCCTTTTGGGCTTCACGCTTTGTGCAATGACAGGCCTGTTTTATTGGGTACAGCGTAGCGGCGAACTCCAGCCCTGGCATACTTTTGTCCCTAATGAATTACGCGAAAACGAGATCGATCGTGCCGACTGGGATGACTATATCAATGCTGAAAACGCCCTCTTCATGGAGGTGCATAACAATGTCGTTATGAAGCAAACCGATCAGGATACAACGAGTTTAAATCGTTATAACCCGTCAAGCCCGGTATTTCCGGACACCCTTCCCACAGACTGGAATCGATCCTATATCATGCGCCCACAGGCGGAACCGAGAGGGGCTGTCGTGTTACTGCACGGACTTACGGACTCCCCTTACAGCCTGCAGCATATTGCCCGGCTCTATCAAAAAGAAGGGTTTGTCGCCATCGGGATCCGTCTACCTGCCCATGGTACCGTACCCGGGGCATTAACGGATGTAAAATGGCAGGACTGGCTGGCAGCAACGCGTCTTGCGGTGCGCGAGGCAACAAAAATGACCCATGCGGATGCGCCGCTGCATATTGTTGGCTTTTCCAATGGTGGGGCGCTGGCCATGAAATATGCCATCGATGCCCTTGATGATGAGAGCCTGAAGAAGCCACAACAAATTGTCCTGATTTCTCCCATGATAGGCATAAGCCGCTTTGCTCGGTTTTCGGGAATGGCCGAATGGACAGCCTTTCTCCCGGCCTTTTCTCGTGCGGCCTGGTTAGGTCTGGTACCAGAATTTAATCCTTTTAAATATAACTCTTTTCCCGTGAATGGTGCGCGGCAGGCTTATCTTCTGACTGAGACATTGAAACGGGACCTTACGCGACGCAAGTCATCGGCTGGCTGGAAAGACCTTCCTCATGTGCTTACGTTTCAGTCCGTTCTTGATTCCACAGTCAGTACCCGGGCAGTGCTGGACGTACTCCATCATAATCTACCGGATAACGGTAGCGAACTGGTGTTGTTTGATATTAATCGTGCGGTCAATTTTCGTGCACTGTTTCGCCACTCTTCGGATCGCGCGCTATCACACTTACTGGCAACACCACAGCGTACTTACACGACGACTATCGTCAAAAACGCCTCTTCAGAGAGTATGAACATGGTCGCTTCGACACACTTAGCGCACTCAACAACAGCAGACGTGCAGCCCCTTAATGTGCGCTATCCGAGAGATGTTTTTTCACTCTCTCATGTCGCCCTCCCGTTTCCTGTCCATGACTCCTTATATGGAAGTGAACCCTATGAACCAAATCACTATGGTCTGAGTCTGGGTGTTTTACGCGTCAGAGGGGAGCGAGCGGTACTGCTGGCAGATATGGACTCCTTAATGCGTATCACCTCGAATCCGTTCTATCCCTATCTGATTGAAAGGATTGCTGGCGTCATAAGATAAAGGAAGAGGCGTTTTTTAACGTCAGCTCATCGTTGGGGATAGATGAAATAAAAGACAACCGGCGCCAGAGTATAACATCCGTTATTCTTCGCCTCTTTCACCACTATCCCCATTGAATCGCTGGCTGCCGGTTAATTTGTCACTCCGGCAGCAGCCCCACAAAACTGCGTTTTTTGCGCGGCTCCGACATCAGCTCTTCGAGTTTATCCACGCAGGCCAGGTAGTGCGGCGTTTTTTTATGCGCCAGCACCGCCTCTTCGTCTTTATAGGCCTCGTAGATAAAGAACCGGGTTTTCACCCGGGGGTCCTGCAACACGTCAAAACGCAGGTTTCCCGGCTCCTGAATCGCGCCCTCGTGGTTGGCGCGAAACACCTCCAGAAACTCGTCCACCCGCTCGGGTTTGATGTTGATCTCCACTAACGTCACGTTCATTTCGCTTCTCCCTGTTTCTCTTCCTGCCAGAACTGGAACGCCTCCCGGGCGCTCATGTTCTCGTGAACCACTTTCTTCACCGCCTTCAGCATGGCGAGCGGCGCGCTGGACTGGAAGATGTTGCGCCCCATGTCCACGCCGGAGGCTCCCTGGTCAATCGCGCGCCAGCACATCTCCAGTGCCTCGTGCTCCGGCAGCTTTTTCCCCCCGGCGATGACGATCGGCACCGGGCAGCTGGCGGTCACTTTTTCGAATCCTTCATCCACATAGTAGGTTTTGACAAACTGCGCCCCCATTTCGGCGGCAATACGGCTGGCGAGCGAGAAGTACCGCGCATCGCGCGCCATCTCCTTGCCGACGCCCGTCACCGCCAGCACGGGCATCCCGTAGCGTGCCCCCGCATCCACCAGCTTGATGATGTTGTTGATCGACTGATGCTCGAATTCACTGCCAATGTACACCTGCGCCGCCACCGCACAGACGTTCAGGCGCAGCGCGTCTTCCATTGCCACTGCCACGCACTCGTTCGACAGCTCGCCCAGAATTGAGTTACCGCCGGAGGCGCGCAGGACCACCGGTTTATTGGTGGCGGCCGGTACGGTGCTGCGCAAAATACCGCGGGTACACATCAACACGTCGGTTTCGGCGAACAGCGGCGCGATAGAGAGATCGATACGCTCAAGACCGGTGGTCGGCCCCTGGAAGTAACCGTGGTCAAAGGCCAGCATCACCGTGCGGTTGCTTTTTGGGTTGAAGATGCGCGAAAGCCGGGACTGCATGCCCCAGTCCAGCGAGCCACAGCCCTTCAGGGTGAACGGTACATTTTGCTGCGGTGTACCGATGCCAAAATCCTTACCGTCTTTGATGTCGTCTAAATCAGCCATTTGCTCCCCCGTCAGAAATCGTATTTGTTGATGTTCTCTTTGGTGAACACCACGCGCTCTGGCAGCAGCACGATGCCGTTGCCTTTTGCTTCATACTGGTAGCCCTGGACGCTGTTCGGCTCGACCTTCAGCGTACCGATATCTTTTACCTCCACGCTGTCGCCGACGTTAAGATCGCCTTTTTTCAACAAACGATCGGCGACATTGACCGCAATTTTGCCCTGTTGCACCACATCCCACAGGCCGAAGGCTTTAACCGTGCCGCGCTCCACGTACGGACGCATGACGTTAGGCGTACTGAATCCGACAATCGCCACCCCTTCCCGCTTCAGGTTTTCCGCCGCCTGCGCCGCGGCAGGCAGAGCGTTGACATCCGGGGCGATGATCGCATCCAGATCCGGGTACGCTTTTAAGATCCCTTCGGCGGTTTGCAGGGATTTGGTGGCGTCGTTATAGCCAAACTGGGTGGTCACAATCTGCCACTGGGGATGATCTTTTTCGATTTTGGCCTTCGCCTCTTTCACCCACTGGTTCTGGTCGGTGACGGTCGGGCTGGAGTAGAAGAACGCCACTTTGGCATTCGGTTTTGTCACCTGCTTCCCGGCCATCTCCACCAGCAGGCCACCGAGCTGCTCCGGGGTACCCTGGTTAATGTAAATGCTGCGGCACTCCGGTTTGGTGTCGGAATCCCAGGTCAGCACTTTGACGCCGCGCTGCATGGCGCGCTTCAGCGCCGGGCAGAGGCCATCCGGCGACACGGCGGAGACGATAATGGCGTTATAGCCCTGGTTGACGAAATTATTGATGAGCTGCACCTGGCCGGAGACGCTCGGCTCGGTGGGGCCGTCGTAGGTGACGTCCACGCCGAGGTCTTTCCCCGCCTCTTTCGCGCCATTGCCGCCGCTGGTGAAGAAGCCCACCCCCACCAGCTTCGGGATAAAGGCGATGCGGTCCGCCGCCTGCGCCGAGGCGAAGCTGAGGGCCATTGCCAGGACTATCAGTTTTGTTTTCATCTTACGCTCCGGATAGTTTTCTAAAGAGAGAACGCACCCATTCACGGTGCAGACTCAGCGAACGTCCCATCACCACCACAACCAACAGCGCCCCTGACAGCGCGCTCGACACCTGGTTGGGGATGCCGACCATCTGTAACCCCTGCTGCAGATACCCCACCAGCAGCGCTGCCAGTGCCGTACCGATAACTGAACCTGACCCGCCATAAATATTCGCCCCGCCGAGTACGGCAGCGGTGAGGGCTGGCATCAGCAGATCGCGCCCCAGATCCGAGCGCGCGGAACCGAAATAGGAGACCATCACCAGGGCGGCAATGGCCGAGGCGACGCCCACCAGGCCATACAGCGCGTAGGGCATGCCGTTAACCGACAGCGCCGCATAGCGCGCGGCGCGCGGGTTCTGGCCGATTAAGAACAGATGCCGCCCAAAGCGCCCGCGGTGGGTAATCAGCCAGAAGAAGAGCGTAATGAGCGCAAACAGCACCAGCGGAATGGGCAGACCTGACACGGTCAGGTTAGCGAACGCGGTAAAGCTGTCCGGGAAGCCGCCGATGCCCTCATAGCCCGTCGCGCCCGCCATGCCGGAGAGCAGCAGCGCCCCGCCGCCGTAGAGGTAGAGCGTGCCGAGAGTGATAACTAAAGGGCTGATACCCGTGTAGTGGATCAGCGCCGCATTCACCAGCCCGCACAGCAGGCCCAGCAGCAGTGTCAGAGGAATGGCGACCGCCATCGGCCAGCCCGATTGCATCATCACCCCCAGCGCAATGGCGCACAGGCCAATGGTTGAACCGAGGGAGATATCGATCCCGCCGCTGATAATCACCAGCGTCAGCGGCAGCGCCACAATGCCGATGCAGATAAAATCGCTGGTGCTGAACAGCAGCATGTTGATGTCGAGCATCCGCGGGTTGATGGCGCCAAAGAGCAGGATCTCCAGCACCAGTAAGATCAGCAGCGCGCTTTCCCAGTTAAGCTTCATTTACGCCACCTCTTTTTTGCGTTTGGGAAATGGGGTGACGTGCTTTCCCCCTCTGTTACCCGGCTGGAAGCGACCGTATTTCAGCGCCCGCTGATGACGCGCCAGCGCCTGGCGCAGACGCCCGTCGAGCACCAGCACGCCCAGTAGCACCAGCCCGGCGATAAAGTCATTCCACCACGCCGGGAGCTTAAACAGCACCAGTACGGTGTCGATTTGCGTCAGGAAAAAGGCCCCAAGCAGTGCGCCAATCAGCGTGCCCGTCCCGCCCAGCAGCGAAATGCCGCCGAGCACGCAGGCGGCGATGGCTTTCATCTCCAGCCCGCTCCCGGTCTGGTTTGGCACAAAGCCAATCTGCGCGGCAAAGACAATCCCGGCGCAGGCCGCCAGCATGCCGTTGAGAGTAAAGGCGATCATCCGCGTGCGGTTAACCGCCACGCCCAGCTGGCGCGCGGCGGCAAGGTTATCGCCCACGGCATAGAAATCGCGTCCAAACGCGGTACGCGAGAGCGTCCACGCGCCGACGGCGGCCAAAAACAGCACCACCATGCCGAGCGGCGAAATGCCCACGGCTACGGGTTCAGAGAGGGATTTCAGCCCCGGCGGTAACCCTTCAATCCACTTTCCACCGGTCCAGAGCAGCATCGCCCCGCGATACAGCCCCAGCGTGCCGAGGGTGGCGACAATCGCCGGGATGCGCAGCGCCACCACCAGAAACCCGTTGAACGCCCCTGCCAGCGCACCGACAGACAGCGCGAACAGCATCGATACCGGCAGGCTGTAGCCATTGTTCAGCGCCACGCCGACGGCGATGGCTGAGAGCCCCACGGTGGAGCCCACGGAGACGTCAATATTGCGGGTCAGCATCACCAGCGCGGCGCCAAGCGCCAGCAGGATCAGGATTTGCGCGCTGGCGAAGATCATCCCCAGCGTCTGAAGGCTCAGGTACGCCGGATTAAGCGCCACCAGCACGGCAAACAGCGCAAGAATGGCGAGAAACGCGCTCAGCTCGCGGTTTTTCAGTAACGTCTTCATGATTGTCCTCCGAACGCCAGCGCCATCATCCGATCGAGGCTGACGGCATGGCGCGGCAACTCGCCGCTGAGCACGCCCTGGTGCATGACCAGCACGCGATCGGCAAGGCCAGGAAACTCATCGAGATCGCTTGAGATCATCAGCACTGCCACGTTCTGCGCGGCCACGCTTTTGATGAGCTGGTAGATATCGGCACGTGCCGACACGTCCACGCCGCGCGTCGGTTCATCGACGATCAGCAATAACGGGTTGGCTTCCAGACAGCGGGCCAGCAGCACTTTCTGTTGATTCCCGCCGGAGAGGGTGCGCACGGTTTGATCCGCATGGTTGAGTTTGATCCCCAGCGCGCGGTGGTAACGCTCCACCACCGCGGACTCCCGCTTGCGCTGCTGCCAGAGAGACGGCTCGTTCAGCGCCACGGTGTTCCAGCGGATGGGTGCATCCAGGAACAGGCCGGACACCTGCCTGTCTTCCGGCAGATAAACCAGGCCTTTGTCCAGCCGGGCGCCCACGCTCTCGTGAGTGATCTCCTGATTCTCCAGCCAGACCCGTCCCCCACGCACCGGACGCAGGCCGTAGAGCGTCTCGGCAAATTCGGTGCGCCCGGATCCGACCAGCTCGGCCAGACCGACGATCTCGCCTGCGTAGATCTCAAGCGAGAGATCGATAAACCCCTCCCCGGTAAGATCGTCCACGCGCAATACCGGAAAATCCTGCGGCTGGGTGCGACGGTTTCCCGGCAGCGCCAGCCACAGTTTTTGCGCATCGCTTAAGCCTTTCTCCCGGCTCACCGGCGTCATGGCGGCAATCAGCGCGTTATCGTCGAACTGCGCGGTTTCCCCGCTGAGCACTACGGCACCGTCGCGCATCACCGAGACGTGGCTTGCCAGCTGGCGGATCTCCGGCAATTTATGCGAGATAAAGACGATGCCGACGCCCAGATCCTGCAGGGCGCGGATCTGGCGAAACAGACGTTCGGTTTCACCCGGCGTAAGGGAGGCCGTGGGCTCGTCGAGGATCAGGATCGTTGCGTTACGCATCAGACCGCGCAGGATCTCCACCATCTGCTGATCCGCCACTTCCAGCGTACTGGCGGTGGCGTCGAGATTTAGCTGGCACTGAAGCTGCTGCAGCTTCTCCGTCAGCCGATTCTCTCTTTCCCGTTCACGCGGCAGGCGGAAAAGGATGTTTTCCCGCACCGTCAGATTGGGGAACAGGAGCGGTTCCTGGGGCACCAGATAGATACCTAACTTATGGGCCTGCACGGGCGTGAGCCGCGCATATGAATGACCTGCTACGGAAAGTTCACCGCTGTCCGGCGTCTCCACCCCGGCGATGATCTTCATCAGCGTCGATTTACCCGCGCCGTTCCCGCCCATCAGCGCATGCACCTGGCCCGCAAGCAGCGTGAAATCAATGCCTTTCAAAACCGGCACCCCGGAAAACTGCTTGCAGATGGCTCGTGCTTCGATAAGTGGGGTCATCATCGCTCCGCTATTGAACAAATGATTTTTAGATTTAATAATGTTCAAAAGCGTAGACGGTGAACTATATTTACAACCGTGCAGGGATCACAGTTTTATCGATTAAGATCCATCTGAGAAAGAAACTATCTAAATGATCCGTTTTGCCGCGTGGCTCACACTTTCGACCTGCGCCGTCACGAACATATGATCTAAATTTTTATAAGAGTTCAATTATGAGCGATAAACGCACTGCGGAAGAAGGTCGGTTTGCCGGGCTGGCACTGGCGGAAGAGGAGCTGGTTGCCCGCGTGGCCTGGTGTTACTACCACGACGGATTGACGCAAAACGACATTGGCGAACGGCTCGGCCTGCCGCGCCTGAAGATCTCTCGCCTGCTGGAGAAAGGTCGCCAGTCAGGGGTGATCCGCGTGCAGATCAACTCCCGCTATGAGGGCTGTCTGGCACTGGAAACCGAACTGCAGCAGCGCTTTGGGCTAAAGCTGGTGCGCGTGCTGCCAGCACTGAATACCCCGCCAATGAACGTGCGGTTAGGCATTGGTGCCGCGCAGTCGTTAATGGGCGTGCTGGAACCCGGCCAGCTGTTAGCGGTGGGATTTGGTGAAACCACCATGAGCAGCCTGCAACATTTAAGCGGCTTTATCAGCTCGCAGCAGATCCGTCTGGTCACCCTTTCCGGCGGCGTGGGGCCGTATATGACCGGTATCGGCCAGCTGGACGCGGCATGCAGCGTCAGCATGATCCCCGCCCCGCTTCGCGTCTCCTCCGCCGAGGTGGCTGGGATCTTAAAACGTGAAACCAGCGTGCGGGACGTGATCCTCGCCGCAACGGCGGCCGACGTGGCGGTGGTCGGGATTGGGTCCGTGAACCAGCGTCGTGATGCAACGATATTGCGCTCAGGCTACATCAGCGAAGGTGAACAGCTGATGTATGCCCGTAAAGGGGCCGTCGGCGACATTCTCGGTTATTTCCTCACTGCCGAAGGAGAGTGCGTTGAAGAGCTGGAGATCCACAAAGAACTGCTGGGCGTCACGCTTGATGAACTGGCGCAGTTACCTACCATCGTCGGCGTGGCTGGCGGTGTTGAGAAAGCCGATGCGATTTACGCCGCACTGAAAGGTCGCCGTATCAATGGCCTGGTGACGGAAGAGACAACAGCCCGCGCGGTGCTGGCCCTGACGTAACGGGGTAAGCCCTGCGCTAACAACGAGGCAAACTCATGAGTTACCTTTTAGCGTTAGATGCAGGGACAGGCAGCGTGCGTGCCGTTATTTTCGATCTGCAGGGCAACCAGGTTGCCGTGGGTCAGGCCGAGTGGCAGCACCTGAGCGTGGAAAATGTGCCGGGCTCGATGGAGTTCGACCTCAATACCAACTGGCGGCTTACCTGCCAGTGCATCCACCAGGCGCTGGATCGCGCGCACCTGAGCGCGGCGGATATCCAGTCCGTCGCCTGCTGCTCCATGCGCGAAGGGATCGTGCTGTATGACCGCAACGGTGAGGCCATCTGGGCCTGCGCCAACGTCGACGCCCGCGCCAGCCGCGAGGTGGCCGAACTCAAAGAGATCCACGACAACCAGTTTGAATCCGAAGTGTACGACGTTTCCGGCCAGACCCTGGCCCTGAGCGCCATGCCGCGTCTGCTGTGGCTGGCGCACCATCGCCCGGATATCTATCGCAAGGCTGCCACTATTACCATGATCAGCGACTGGCTGGCGGCGAAGCTCTCCGGCGAGCTGGCGGTCGATCCATCAAATGCGGGCACTACGGGGATGCTGGATCTCTTCTCCCGCGACTGGCGGCCAGCGCTGCTGGATATGGCCGGGCTGCGCGCCGATATCCTCTCTCCGGTGAAAGAGACCGGCACCGTGCTGGGCGCTATCACCCATGATGCCGCACAGCAGAGCGGCCTGCGTGAAGGCACCCCTGTGGTGATGGGCGGCGGCGACGTGCAGCTGGGCTGTCTGGGGCTGGGCGTGGTCCGCGCCGGGCAAACGGCAGTGCTGGGTGGTACCTTCTGGCAACAGGTGGTCAATCTGCCGCAGGTGCGCACCGATCCTGAGATGAATATTCGCGTGAACCCACACGTCATCCCCGGTATGGCGCAGGCGGAATCGATCAGCTTCTTCACCGGCCTGACCATGCGCTGGTTCCGCGACGCCTTCTGCGCGGAAGAGAAGCTGATCGCCGAACGTATGGGGATGGACACCTATTCCCTGCTCGAGGAGATGGCGAGCCGGGTGCCCGCGGGTTCGCATGGCGTGATGCCCATCTTCTCCGACGCGATGCATTTTAAGCAGTGGTACCACGCCGCCCCGTCGTTTATTAACCTCTCCATCGACCCGGAAAAGTGCAACAAAGCGACGCTGTTCCGCGCGCTGGAAGAGAACGCAGCGATTGTCTCGGCCTGTAACCTGGCGCAAATCTCACGTTTCTCCGGCGTTAACTTCGAGAGCCTGGTGTTTGCCGGAGGCGGTTCGAAGGGGGCGCTATGGAGCCAGATTTTAAGTGACGTCACCGGTTTGCCGGTGCGCGTACCGGAAGTGAAAGAGGCGACGGCGCTGGGTTGCGCCATTGCCGCCGGAGCCGGGGCCGGACTGTTTGCGGATATGGCCACCACCGGCGAGCGGCTGGTGAAATGGAGCCGCGAGTTTACCCCGAACCCGCAGCACCGGGCGCTGTACGATGGCATGATGCAGAAGTGGCAGGCGGTGTACGCCGACCAGCTCGGTCTGGTGGACAGCGGGCTGACGACGTCAATGTGGCAGGCACCTGGGCTGGTGCGAGCATCCCCCTCACCCCGGCCCTCTCCCTAAGGGAGAGGGAGATTGAGTCCCCTCTCCCTTAGGGAGAGGGAGATTGAGTCCCCTCTCCCTGTGGGAGAGGGTTAGGGTGAGGGCATTATTTGAATCCCATCACAATCACTGCATTCCCCTTTTCCCTTTTACTTTCTGCTGGCTAAATTAGTAACTCATCCGACCACATAACAATAATTTTACACTGGAAGAGACTATGAGCCGCTACCCGTCGCTATTCGCCCCCCTCGATCTGGGGTTCACAACGCTCAAAAACCGCGTGTTGATGGGCTCAATGCATACCGGGCTGGAGGAGCATCCGGACGGGGCCGAGCGTCTGGCGGCCTTTTATGCCGAGCGCGCGCGCCACGGGGTGGCGCTGATCGTCACCGGGGGTGTGGCTCCCGCGCCATCAGGCGTGGGGATGGAAGGCGGAGCGGTGCTTAATGATGCGTCACAGCTGCCGCACCATCGCATTGTGACCGATGCCGTTCACAGCGAAGGCGGTAAAATTGCCCTGCAGATCCTGCATACCGGGCGTTATAGCTATCAGCCCAATCTGGTGGCACCGTCGGCCATTCAGGCACCGATTAACCGCTTCAAGCCGCATGCCCTCAGCCACGATGAAGTGCTGGCGCTGATTGACGACTTCGCCCGCTGTGCGGCGCTGGCGCGTGAAGCGGGCTATGACGGCGTCGAGGTAATGGGCTCCGAGGGCTATCTGATTAACGAATTTCTCGCCGCCCGCACTAACCAGCGTGACGACGAATGGGGCGGCGATTATGCGCGACGCATGCGCTTTGCCGTCGAAGTGGTACGCGCCGTGCGCGAACGTGCGGGCGCTGACTTTATTATCATCTTCCGCCTGTCGATGCTGGATCTGGTGGAAGGCGGCGGGACGTTTGACGAGACAGTCCAGCTGGCGCAGGCGATTGAAGCCGCCGGTGCCACCCTCATCAATACCGGGATTGGCTGGCACGAGGCGCGCATCCCGACTATCGCCACGCCGGTACCGCGCGCGGCATTCACCTGGGTTACGCGCAAGCTGAAAGGCAAAGTGTCTGTTCCGCTCGTGACCACTAACCGTATTAACGATCCGCAGGTGGCGGATGATGTCATCTCACGCGGCGATGCCGATATGGTGTCGATGGCGCGTCCGTTCCTGGCAGATGCAGAACTGCTTTCCAAAGCGCAAAGCGGGCGTGCGGATGAGATCAACACCTGCATCGGCTGTAATCAGGCCTGTCTGGATCAGATCTTCGTCGGGAAAGTGACCTCCTGCCTGGTTAACCCCCGCGCCTGCCATGAAACCAAAATGCCGGTGCTCCCGGTAGACAAATCAAAACGCCTGGCGGTTGTCGGGGCGGGCCCCGCGGGGCTGGCGTTTGCGGTAAATGCGGCGTCGCGCGGGCACAGCGTGACGCTGTTCGATGCCGCAGGCGAAATTGGCGGGCAGTTTAATATTGCCAAACAGATCCCCGGCAAAGAGGAGTTCTATGAAACGCTGCGCTACTACCGCCGGATGATCGAGCTCACGGGTGTGGATCTGCGGCTCAACCAGTGGGTGAGTGCGCCAGATCTGCTGGATTACGACGAGGTGATCCTGGCAAGCGGGATCGCACCGCGCACGCCTGCGATCGAGGGTATCGATCATCCTAAAGTGCTGAGCTATCTCGATGTGCTGCGCGATAAAGCGCCGGTTGGGGAAAACGTCGCCATTATCGGCTGTGGCGGGATCGGCTTTGATACCGCCATGTATTTAAGCCAGCCGGGCGAGGCCACCAGCCAGAACATTGCCGAATTTTGCGTGGAATGGGGCATCGACACCAGCCTGAGCCAGTCCGGCGGCCTGCGCCCGGAAGGGCCACAGCTGCCAAAAAGCCCACGGCAGATCGTCATGCTGCAGCGCAAAGCGAGTAAGCCGGGTGAAGGACTGGGGAAAACAACCGGCTGGATCCACCGCGCCACCCTGCTTTCGCGCGGCGTGAAGATGATCCCGGCGGTGAGCTATCAGAAGATCGACGACGACGGCCTGCACGTCACGATCGGCGGTGAGCCACAGCTGCTGCGCGTGGATCATGTGATTTTATGTGCCGGGCAGGAGCCGAAGCGCGATCTGGCGGATCCGCTGCGTGAGGCAGGTAAAACGGTGCATTTGATCGGCGGGTGCGATGTGGCATTGGAGCTGGATGCGCGGCGGGCCATTGCGCAGGGCACCCAGCTTGCACTGGTTATTTAGCGACGACGTCCCAGCTTCACCGCTTTCAGCACCACGAACTTGTTGTTGGTGGCGATGGTGACGCAGTTACCGAAAATCTTCTTCAGCTTGTGGAAGTAGTCCAGGTGACGGTTCGCCACAATATACAGCTCGCCGTTGATTTTCAGGCAGCGGCGCGCATGGTGGAACATCTCCCACGCGACGTTATCCGTCAGGGCGTGCTTCTGGTGGAACGGCGGGTTGCAGAACACGGCGTTGAAGCGGAATGGCTCCACGCCGGACAGCGCGTTGTTGATCATGAACTCGCAGCGGTCCAGCGCCTCAGGCATGTTGGTTTCCACGTTCAGACGGCTCGACGCCACCGCCATCGGCGATTCGTCGCTGAACACCACGCTGGCGTCCGGGTTCTTCGCCAGCAGCGTCAGGCCAATCACGCCGTTGCCGCAGCCCAGGTCGACAATTTCCCCTTCCAGATTTTCCGGCAGGTGTTCCATAAAGAAACGCGCGCCGATGTCCAGACCGGTGCGGGAGAAGACGTTCGCGTGGTTATGGATGGTCCAGTCTGTGCCTTCCAGCTTCCAGCTCAGCGTCTCTGGCGCGTCAGCCAGTTCCGGCGCGCTGAAGGTACAGTTGATCAGGCGCGCTTTTTTCCAGGCCAGCGTCGTGGTGGTCGGGCCCAGCACTTTCTCGAACAGCTCCAGCGTTGAGGTATGAATATCACGCGCCTTCGCGCCCGCGATGATGCGCGTCTCTGGCGTGACGACTTTCCGTAATGCACGCAGTTGCTGCTCCAGCAACGCCATGGTTTTTGGCACTTTGATCAGCACCACGCCCGGCGCCTGCGGGTAGTCTGCGGTGCTGTCGAGGAACTTCACGCTGGATTCATCGAGATCGTTGTGACGCAGGTTTTCACGCGTCGCCAGCTCGCTTAAGTATGAATCGCCAATGCTATAAGGCGTGTGCGCCGCAAGGGCGCAGCCCAGCGCACCGAAGGCATCATTCAGGATCAGAACCGGGCCGCGAATTTCAGTGTCATCCAACTGTTGCAGCAGATATTCATCCGCCGCTTCCCACGCCTGAAGCGGGTTAACGTCGTCCGTCTCCGGGAAACGTTTAAGGTTGAGTGAACGGAAACCGTTGTCTAAGTGGCTCATCGGCCCTCCTGAATGGTAAAATTTGGCGTTATCCCTGAAAAGGGTGCGTGAGTATACCCGTTTTCAACTTATTTTGGGGTTTTGATGAACCAGCTGACTTATCTCCAGGGCTACCCGGAGCATCTGCTCTCCCAGGTACGCACGTTAATTGCCGAGCAAAAACTGGGGGCGGTGCTGGAAAAACGTTATCCCGGCACGCACGATGTCGCGACCGATAAGGCCCTCTGGCAGTATACGCAGGATCTCAAAAACCGGTATCTGAAGAGTGCACCACCCATCAATAAAGTGATGTACGACAACAAGATCCACGTGCTGAAAAACGCGCTCGGCCTGCATACGGCCATTTCACGCGTACAGGGCGGTAAGCTAAAAGCAAAAGCCGAGATCCGCGTCGCCACCGTCTTTCGCAACGCACCGGAAGCCTTTCTGCGGATGATCGTGGTGCACGAGCTGGCGCACCTGAAGGAAAAAGAGCATGACAAGGCGTTCTATTCCCTGTGCTGCCACATGGAGCCACAGTACCATCAGCTGGAGTTTGATACCCGTTTGTGGCTTACGCATTTATCGTTAAAGAGTAATGCGCAGTAGCGCACTGGTTTTGCAACAATCACGTGCTACAGTGGCTAAAGGTTCCCCGCTATGGAGTACGTAAACGTTTATGATACGTTTCGCAGTCATTGGTACGAACTGGATCACGCGCCAGTTCGTCGACGCCGCCCACGAAACCGGCAAACTTAAGCTCACCGCCGTCTATTCCCGCAGCCTTGAACAGGCGCAGGCCTTCGCGAACGATTATCTGGTTGAACATCTGTTCACCTCGCTTGATGAGATGGCGCAAAGCGACGCCATTGACGCGGTCTATATCGCCAGCCCGAACGCCCTGCACTTCCCGCAAACCCGGCTCTTCCTCAGCCACAAAAAACATGTCATTTGCGAGAAGCCGTTGGCCTCGAATATCGAGGAAGTGGAAGCCGCCATTCAGTGCGCCCGCGACAACCAGGTGGTGCTGTTCGAAGCGTTCAAAACCGCCAGCCTGCCGAACTTCCTGCTGCTACAGCAGTCTTTGCCGAAGGTGGGCAAAGTGCGCAAAGCCTTTATTAACTACTGCCAGTACTCGTCGCGCTACCAGCGTTATCTGGACGGCGAGAACCCGAACACCTTTAATCCGGCCTTCTCCAACGGCTCGATTATGGACATCGGTTTCTATTGTCTGGCCTCTGCGGTTGCCCTGTGGGGCGAGCCGCACGGCGTAACGGCCACTGCCAGCCTGCTGGAAAGCGGTGTGGATGCGCACGGTGTCGTGGTGCTGGATTACGGTGATTTCAGCGTCACGCTGCAGCACTCCAAAGTGAGTGACTCCGTCCTGCCAAGTGAAATTCAGGGTGAAAACGGATCGCTGGTTATCGAGAAGATCTCCGAATGCCAGAAACTGAGCTTTGTGCCACGCGGCGGTAAAGCGCAGGAGCTGACGCAGCCTCAGCATATTAACACTATGCTCTATGAGGCAGAGGTCTTCGCCCGTCTGGTGGAAGACAACGAAGTGAATCACCCGGGGCTTGCGATAAGCCGCACCACGGCGAAGCTGCAAACGGAAATCCGTCGCCAGACCGGCGTGGTTTTCCCGGCTGACGGCGTGAGCACAGAAGCTATCGCGTAAAGCTGTGTAATGAATGGCTGAGGACCATTGACGAAACTGATGGTCTGACATATTTTGTTACGAGCAAAGGGGAGTAACTTCCTTGCCGGTGGATCGTCATTACGATGCGTGCAAAACCGCATCCGGTCGCCGGGCAACCTTCGTGGTTGTAAGTGAGACCTTGCCGGAAGGCGAGGTCTATGCATAAAAAGCTAACGGCTATCGTCTTCTGACCATGGCCGTTTTTGTTTTTTATGTGTAAGGAAAATAGTATGCATTCTGTCGGCACTCCAATGTTGTGGGGCGGATTCGCGGTTGTCGTGCTCATCATGCTGGCAATCGACCTCTTTTTGCAGGGCCGTCGCGGCGAGCACGGTATGAGCGTCAAGCAAGCCGCCGTCTGGTCGCTGGTGTGGGTATCCCTCTCACTCCTTTTCTGCGCCGCCTTCTGGTGGTATCTGGCCTCGACCGAAGGCCGTGCGGTGGCTGATCCTCAGGCGCTCGCCTTCCTCACCGGTTATCTGATTGAAAAAGCGCTGGCGGTTGATAACGTCTTCGTCTGGCTGATGCTGTTCAGCTACTTTGCCGTGCCTGCTGCCCTGCAGCGTCGCGTGCTGGTTTACGGCGTGCTGGGGGCAATCGTCCTGCGTACCATCATGATCTTCGCCGGAAGCTGGCTGATAACCCAGTTCGAATGGCTGCTGTACGTCTTTGGCGCGTTCCTGCTGTTCACTGGGGTTAAAATGGCGCAGGCGAAAGAAGACGAAACCGGTATTGGTGATAAGCCGCTGGTGAAGTGGATCCGTGGTCATCTGCGCATGACGGACAAAATCGAGAGCGAGCATTTCTTTGTCCGCAAGAATGGCCTGCTGTTCGCCACCCCGCTGCTGCTGGTGCTGATTCTGGTGGAGCTGAGCGATGTGATCTTCGCCGTGGACAGTATCCCGGCTATCTTCGCCGTCACTACCGACCCGTTCATTGTGCTGACCTCTAACCTGTTCGCTATTCTCGGTCTGCGTGCGATGTATTTCCTGCTGGCAGGCGCGGCTGAGCGCTTCTCAATGCTGAAGTACGGTCTGTCGGTGATCCTGGTGTTTATCGGTATCAAGATGCTGATTGTCGATTTCTACCATATCCCGATTGCCATCTCGCTCGGCGTGGTGTTTGGCATTCTGCTGGTAACGCTGATTATCAATACCTGGGTTAACCGCCAGCACGATAAAAAGCAGCAGGCGTAGTGCGTTTTGCCGGGTGGCGCAGCGCCACCCGGCGCTTTCGTTAATCAATAGTTAAAAAACATGACGCAACACGTAAAATCCAGCATTTTACTCTTCCGCCTTTCCTCGCTTTCCCTGATACTCAACCAGGCAAACAAATACTTACATCCGGACATAAATGTGCCTTAGAGCACAGCCAGGATGGAACGCAATTTCACTCAGGAATAACGTATGAGCACACAATCACGCGGTCTGTTCGCGCGCCTGGCGCAGGGCAGCCTTGTAAAACAAATTCTGGTCGGGTTGGTACTGGGTATTCTGCTGGCTATGGTGTCAAAACCTGCTGCAGAAGCCACGGGGCTGCTTGGAACCCTTTTCGTTGGCGCACTGAAAGCCGTGGCACCGGTACTGGTTCTGATGCTGGTCATGGCGTCGATTGCCAACCACCAACACGGACAAAAAACCAACATTCGGCCGATCCTCTTCCTGTATCTTCTGGGCACCTTCTCCGCTGCCTTAACCGCCGTGGTATTTAGCTTCCTGTTCCCGTCTACGCTGCACCTGACCAGCGCGGCCGGTGATGTCACGCCGCCATCCGGGATTGTGGAAGTGCTGCGTGGCCTGCTGATGAGCATGGTCTCTAACCCAATCACGGCGCTGATGAACGCAAACTACATTGGCATCCTGGTCTGGGCAATTGGGCTGGGCTTCGCGCTGCGTCATGGTAATGAGACCACGAAAAACCTGGTTAACGATGTCTCGAACGCCGTGACCTTCATGGTGAAAATCGTTATTCGCTTCGCCCCAATCGGTATTTTTGGTCTGGTCTCCTCTACGCTGGCAACCACCGGTTTTGACGCGCTGTGGGGCTACGCACAGCTGCTGATGGTCCTGGTTGGCTGCATGCTGCTGGTGGCGCTGGTAGTTAACCCCCTGCTGGTGTTCTGGCAGATCCGCCGCAACCCGTATCCACTGGTAATGACCTGCCTGCGTGAAAGCGGCGTGTACGCCTTCTTTACCCGCAGCTCTGCAGCTAACATTCCGGTTAACATGGCGCTGGCGGAAAAACTGAATCTGGATCGTGATACTTACTCCGTGTCTATCCCGCTGGGTGCAACCGTGAACATGGCGGGCGCGGCGATCACCGTCACCGTGCTGACCCTGGCGGCAGTGCATACGCTGGGTATCGCGGTGGATCTGCCTACGGCGCTGCTGTTGAGCGTGGTGGCCTCGCTGTGTGCCTGTGGCGCATCCGGCGTGGCGGGCGGCTCTCTGCTGTTGATCCCGCTGGCGTGCAATATGTTTGGTATCCCGAACGAAATTGCCATGCAGGTGGTCGCAGTCGGCTTCATTATCGGTGTGCTGCAGGATTCCTGTGAGACGGCGCTGAACTCTTCTACCGACGTGCTGTTCACCGCTGCGGCCTGTCAGGCGGAAGATGCGCGTTTAGCGAAGAACGCATTACGAGGTTAACAGCAAAACGGCAACCCTGAGGTTGCCGTTTTTAGTGTTTGTCCCCTCTCCCGTGGGAGAGGGTCAGGGTGAGGGCACCGGCCCGCACCCAACTTACAACGTCACCCCACTCTTAAAGATCGCCAGCTCACGGAAGTCGTTTTTCTCGTTGCAGGTCTGCTTGCCGTTGGCAAATTCCACAATACTGTCCACAAACTCCGTCAGCAATTCAGGCATTGCTTTACCGTGAATGAGCTGACCGGCATCAAAGTCGATCCAGTGCTTTTTCTTCGCCGCCAGTTCACTGTTGGTGGCAATTTTGACCGTCGGGACAAACCCGCCGTACGGCGTACCGCGGCCGGTGCTGAACAGCACCATGTGGCAGCCGGCACCGGCCAGCGCGCTGGTGGCAACCGCATCGTTCCCCGGGGCGCTCAGGAGATTCAGTCCGTGGGTTTTCAGGCGTTCGCCGTAGCGCAGGACATCCACCACCTGGCTGGCGCCCGCTTTCTGGGTACAACCCAGTGACTTCTCTTCAAGCGTGGTGATCCCACCCGCTTTGTTACCCGGCGACGGGTTCTCATAAATCGGCTGGTTGTGAGCGATGAAGTACTGTTTGAAATCATTCACCATGGTGACCGTTTTCTCAAACGTCGCTTCATCACGGCAGTGGCTCATCAGGATACGCTCGGCACCGAACATCTCCGGCACTTCCGTCAGCACCGTCGTTCCCCCGTTGGCGATCACATAGTCCGAGAAGCGGCCCAGCATCGGGTTCGCGGTGATGCCGGAAAGACCGTCCGAGCCACCACACTCCAGCCCAAACTTAAGCTCGCTAAGCTTGCCCGGCTCACGTTTATCGTGACGCATCGCCTCATACAGCTGGTGCAGTTGCTCAACGCCCGCTTCCACTTCATCATCCTGATGCTGACACACCATAAAGTGCACGCGCTCAGGGTCAAACTCGCCCAGCGTCTCCCGGAAGGCATCCACCTGGTTGTTCTCGCAGCCCAGGCCAATCACCAGCACCGCCCCCGCGTTCGGATGACGCACCATGTTTTGCAGCATGGTACGGGTGTTGATGTGATCGTCACCCAGCTGTGAACAGCCGTAGGTGTGGCTGAACAGGTGCACGCCGTCAATGCCTTCGGCATCGTGAGTCTCTTTCAGGAAACGCGTCTGGATTTGACGCGCGATCCCATTCACGCAACCGACGGTCGGGAGGATCCAGAGTTCGTTGCGGATCCCTACCTCACCGTTGGCGCGGCGGTAGATCTGCACCTCACGATCCGCCGCCTGCTCCTCTTGCGCATGGAAATCAGGTTGATAGCTGTACTCGTCCAGATCGCTCAGATTGGTGCGGGTATTGTGGGAATGAATGTATTCACCCGGCGCAATATCCGCCAGCGCATGGCCAATCGGTAAACCGTACTTCACCACGTTATCCCCTTTCATAATGGGGATCAGGGCAAACTTATGTCCACGTCCAATGGCCTGGCGCAACGTGACCGATTGATTACCGAAAGTGACCTCTGTTCCTTCGGTCAGATCTGCCAGCGCGACGCCGACGTTATCCAGCGAATGGATTTTGATGTAGTGCATATCAACCTCAAACGGGCTTAGTTCAGTTCAATGGCGAAGTAGTCACGCGCATTGTTAAAGCAGATGTTTCTCACCATCTCGCCAAGCAGCTGGATATCCGCCGGTGCTTCGCCCGCGTGCACCCAGCGGCCAATCATCTGGCACAGAATGCGGCGGAAGTATTCGTGGCGGGTGTAGGAGAGGAAACTGCGGCTGTCGGTCAGCATGCCGACAAAACGGCTTAACAGACCCAACTGCGCCAGCTGCGTCATCTGACGCTCCATGCCATCTTTCTGGTCATTGAACCACCAGCCGGAGCCGAACTGCATCTTGCCCGGCATCCCTTCACCCTGGAAGTTGCCGATCATGGTGCCCAGCACTTCGTTATCGCGCGGGTTCAGGCAGTAGAGGATGGTTTTGGGCAGCAGGTTTTGCTCGTTCTGTTTGCTCAGCAGTTTAGAGAGCGCTTCGGCCAGCGGACGGTCGTTGATGGAGTCAAAGCCCACGTCCGCGCCCAGCAGTTTGAACTGACGCTGGTTGTTATTACGCAGCGCGCCAATGTGGTACTGCTGCACCCAGCCGCGACGGGCATATTCAGCGCCAAGGAAGACCAGTACCGCAGTTTTGAACTGGGCGACTTCATGCTCGCTCAGGGCTTCACCGGAGAGACGGCGCGCCAGAATGCTATCCAGCTCGGCTTCGTTAGATTCTGCAAACAGCACCACATCCAGGGCATGGTCAGAGACTTTACAGCCGTGTGCCGCAAAGTGATCCAGACGTTTGATCAGCGCGCTCTGCAGGTCCGCAAAACGACGGATGTCGGTGTCAGAAACCTCGCCCAGCTTCACTATATAGTCGCTAAAGGTGTCGAGTTCGATGTTAAAGGCTTTATCCGGACGCCAGCTTGGCAGCACTTTGATATCAAACGCGGTGTCTTTTGCAATGACCGCGTGATGTTCAAGCGAGTCGATCGGGTCGTCAGTGGTGCCCACCATCTTCACGTTCATCTGCTTCATGATGCCGCGCGCGGAGAAGTTATCCTGTGCCAGCAAGTCGTTGCACTGCTCCCAGATCTCATCTGCCGTAGCCGGTGAAAGCAGCTTACCGGTAATGCCAAACGGACGGCGCAGTTCGAGGTGCGTCCAGTGATAGAGCGGGTTACCGATGGTCTGCGGCACGGTAGCCGCCCAGGCATCAAATTTCTCGCGGTCGCTTGCGTCGCCGGTACACAGGCGTTCAGCGACGCCGTTGGTGCGCATGGCGCGCCATTTATAGTGATCGCCCTTCAGCCAGATGTCATACAGGTTTTTAAAACGGTAATTGTCGGCAACCTGCTGCGGCGGTAAATGGCAGTGGTAATCAAAAATGGGCTGGTCTTTTGCGTAGTCGTGATACAGGCGGCGGGCAAATTCAGTGTCTAACAGAAAATCGTCGGTCATAAACGGTGTCATTATCGTCTTCCTCGTAACGGGAGCGGCAGAAAGCTTATGTTCAGATGCTGCAAAGTTATCACACCAATTTCCAGAGCCTGAGGTTTTTTTCGTGAGTTGGATCAATAAACCTGGACAAAAAAATTACCCCGAATGAGGTAAACCCTTCTGCAGACCGCGTCAGGACTGGCTTCGCCTGCGCCAGATAATGCCCCTACAAAGAATCATACATTTGTGATGTCACTCACCTTTTAAAGTTGTATGACAAGTTATCTTTTCGCCGTCGCAAACACGCAGCCGACGGAATGCATTACCGGTGTCAGACATCGGATTTAACGGTACGGAAACCGACTTATGCACGCTTATTTATGGCAAGGTTCGGGCCGTTCCGGGACGTTCTCCCGGTTACGCCCCTCCCGTTACACAGCCCTCCCCCAAACCGGTGAGAGGTTGCCGTGCCCTGGCACGGAAATAACATAACGATGAGGTTTTAGATGCGTAAAATTAAAGGGTTACGTT
This sequence comes from Enterobacter sp. 50793107, assembly GCF_001463365.1. Taxonomy (NCBI): domain Bacteria; kingdom Pseudomonadati; phylum Pseudomonadota; class Gammaproteobacteria; order Enterobacterales; family Enterobacteriaceae; genus Enterobacter; species Enterobacter sp. 50793107. The sequence continues at coordinate 64,231 of NZ_LNII01000078.1, forward strand.
GGTATATGATCGCACTGGTGACGCTCGGCACCGTGCTGGGCTACCTCACGCGTAACACCGTGGCAGCCGCCGCGCCCACGTTGATGGAAGAGCTGCACATCTCCACGCAGCAATACTCCTACATCATTGCCGCCTACTCCGCGGCTTATACCATCATGCAGCCTGTTGCAGGCTATGTGCTGGACATTCTCGGTACCAAAATCGGTTATGCCTTCTTCGCCATCGCCTGGGCGGTGTTCTGCGGTGCAACGGCGCTGGCAGGCAGCTGGGGTGGCCTGGCGCTGGCACGCGGCGCGGTAGGTGCGGCGGAAGCGGCGATGATCCCGGCAGGGCTGAAAGCCAGCTCTGAGTGGTTCCCGGCAAAAGAGCGTTCTATTGCGGTCGGTTACTTCAACGTCGGCTCGTCCATCGGGGCGATGATTGCCCCTCCTCTGGTGGTGTGGGCCATCGTCATGCACAGCTGGCAGATGGCGTTTATTATCTCTGGCGTACTGAGCTTTGCCTGGGCCATGGCGTGGCTGGTGTTCTATAAACACCCGCGTGACCAGAAAAAACTGTCTGAAGAAGAACGCGAGTACATCATTGGCGGTCAGGAAGCGCAGCACCAGACCAACAACGGCAAAAAAATGTCCGTCTGGCAGATCCTGGGGACCCGTCAGTTCTGGGGTATCGCGCTGCCACGCTTCCTGGCTGAACCGGCCTGGGGCACCTTTAACGCCTGGATCCCACTGTTCATGTTTAAGGTCTATGGCTTTAACCTGAAAGAGATCGCCATGTTCGCCTGGATGCCCATGCTGTTCGCTGACCTGGGCTGTATCGTGGGTGGTTACCTGCCGCCACTGTTCCAGCGCTGGTTTGGGGTGAACCTGATTGTTTCCCGTAAGATGGTCGTGACCATGGGCGCGCTGCTGATGATTGGCCCGGGGATGATCGGCCTGTTCACCAGCCCGTACGTGGCTATCGCCCTGCTGTGCATCGGTGGTTTTGCACACCAGTCGTTATCCGGTGCGCTGATTACCCTCTCGTCTGACGTGTTCGGCCGTAACGAAGTGGCAACGGCCAACGGCCTGACCGGGATGGCCGCCTGGACCGCAAGTACCCTGTTTGCGCTGGTGGTGGGTGCGCTGGCGGATACCATCGGTTTCAGCCCGCTGTTTGCGGTACTGGCTATCTTCGACCTGATGGGGGCAGTCGTTATCTGGACGGTGCTGAAAAGCAAATCTGCCGACGAACTGGCGAAAGAGTCCCTCGGGGGACCGGCGACGCAGAGTTAGCATTGCTGTGCCGGGTGGCGCTGCGCTTACCCGAGCTATAAAACCAGCCGCCTCCGGGCGGCTTTTTTAAAGGCAAAATCTGGAGAGTGGCATGCAAAAGTGGTATAACAAATCATCCGCCGTACCCTGCCTGGAGCGCATATGGAAATCACCGAACCACGTCGTTTATATCAACAACTTGCTGCCGAGCTGAAAGATCGCATCGAGCAAGGGGTCTATCTTGTCGGTGACAAACTCCCCGCTGAGCGCTTCATAGCCGATGAAAAAAACGTGAGCCGCACCGTGGTGCGCGAAGCGATCATCATGCTCGAAGTGGAAGGTTACGTTGAGGTTCGCAAAGGTTCCGGCATTCATGTGATTTCTAATCAGCCTAAACACTCTCCTGTTGCGGACGAAAGCCTGGAATTTGCCAGCTATGGTCCGTTTGAGCTGCTCCAGGCCCGCCAGCTCATTGAAAGCAACATTGCGGAATTTGCGGCAACTCAGGTGACCAAGCAGGACATCATGAAACTGATGGAGATCCAGGAGAACGCCCGCAAGGAAAAATGTTTCCGCGATTCGGAGTGGGATCTGCAGTTCCACGTTCAGGTGGCACTGGCAACGCAAAATACCGCGCTGGCCGCAATTGTAGAAAAAATGTGGACTCAGCGCGTTCACAACCCGTACTGGAAAAAACTGCACGATCATATCGATTCACGTACGGTGGATAACTGGTGTGACGATCACGACCAAATCCTCAAGGCGCTGATTCGTAAAGATCCCCACGCCGCGAAACTGGCCATGTGGCAGCACCTCGAGAACACCAAGCAGATGCTGTTCAATGAGACCAGTGACGACTTCGAATTTAACGCCGACCGTTATCTTTTTGCGGATAATCCTGTCGTTCACCTCGATACCGCGTCAAGTCAGGCAAAATAGTTTGCCTCCGTGCTGGCAGGCGCTTCGCTGCGCCTTCCCACGCTTATGGGTAAGCAAAACATATATAGTGTCAGCCTTTGTAAATCCCCTCGCTCACTTCCAGGGCTTACGCCAAAATCATCACACCCTGCAAATTCTGTGACGCAGAACGTTGGGCTTTGTTACAATTGGATTCAATTCCTTATTTTGTAAGTTAGTGCTTGCTAACCAGCCAATTAACAGGGAACAGTGTTGGCCACACCGCAATGTGTCCGCGAGCGACCATAATGAAATCACAACAATGTCGCCGTGCTGTTTGTCCCGGATAACAGGCGTGACGTTAACCGATTTCCAGGAACACTGAATGGAACTTTTGACCCAACTACTGAATGCCCTCTGGGCTCAGGATTTCGAAACGCTGGCCAACCCTTCCATGATTGGCATGCTCTATTTTGTCCTGTTTATGATCCTGTTCCTTGAGAACGGTCTGCTGCCTGCGGCCTTTTTGCCTGGCGACAGTTTGCTGGTGCTGGTCGGCGTGCTGTGTGCCAAAGGGGCGATGGCGTTTCCGCAAACCATTTTTTTACTGACCGTCGCCGCCAGCCTCGGCTGCTGGGTGAGCTACATCCAGGGACGATGGCTTGGCAATACGCGGATCGTGCAGAACTGGCTTTCGCACCTTCCGGCACATTATCACCAGCGGGCGCACCATCTTTTCCATAAGCACGGCCTTTCCGCACTGCTGATTGGCCGCTTTATTGCGTTTGTACGTACTTTGTTGCCGACCATCGCGGGTCTGTCAGGTCTCAGCAGCACTCGCTTCCAGTTCTTTAACTGGATGAGCGGCCTGCTGTGGGTGCTGATCCTCACCACGCTGGGCTATGCGCTGGGTAAAACGCCGGTCTTTATGAAGTATGAAGATCAGCTGATGTCATGCCTGATGCTGCTGCCTGTCGTCCTGCTGGTCTTCGGCCTGATCGGTTCGCTGGTTGTCCTGTGGAAGAAAAAATACGGAGCCAGGAGCTAACCATGGTTATCTCAGCGCTCTCCCTGCGTCGTTGTGCGTACGCACTGATCGCCCTGGTGCTTATCAGCGCCATGCTTCTGGTCTGGAGCGCGCTTTCGCATCAGGAATCTACGCTGGCCATTCGCCCGGTTAATCAGGGTGTCAGCGTACCGGATGGGTTTTCTGTCTGGCACCATCTGGATGCCAACGGGATCCGCTTTAAAAGTATCACCCCACAAAACGATGTGTTACTGATCAAGTTTGACTCTCGTGCGCAGAGCGCGGCCGCGAAAGTGGTGCTTGACCGCACGCTGCCGCAGGGATACATCATTGCCCAGCAGGACGATGACAGCCGGCCAGCGGCCTGGCTGTCGCTGATTCGCGATACGTCGCATCGATTTGGATAATTACCAGGATTCCGAATCTTTTCACTCACTTTGGTGAATCCCCCGTTTACTTACTATGCTTAAGTACGCGGAGCACCCCTCAAATGTTCTCCGCTTAGTCTGGATAGCGGCGTATGCCGCAACACAATGGAAGGTTTCGATAATGAAATTCCGCATTACTCTGGCTTTGGCCCTTTTATCTTTAAGCACTGCCTCCTTCGCCACTTCTCTCTGTCAGGAGAAAGAGCAGGATATTCAGCGTGAGATCGGTTATGCCGAAAAGCACAACAATCAGCATCGTGTTGAGGGGCTGAAAAAAGCGCTGAGCGAAGTGAAAGCGAACTGTTCAGACAGCCAACTGCGTGCCGATCACCAGAAAAAAATCGCTGAACAGAAGGACGAGATAGCCGAGCGTCGTCACGACCTGCAGGAAGCGAAAGAGAAAGGGGATGCGGAAAAAATTGCCAAGCGCGAGAGAAAGCTGAAAGAAGCGCAGGACGACCTGAAAGCGCTGGAAGCTCGCGATTATTGAGTTAACGGAAATCTCAACAGGAGAAAATCATGTCAAAAGATACGACGTCTGAACATCTGCGCGCTGAACTGAAATCCCTGGCTGACACCCTTGAAGAGGTGCTGAACTCCTCCGCCGATAAGTCAAAAGAAGAGGTCAGCAAATTGCGCAGTAAAGCGGAGCAAGCGCTGAAAGAGAGCCGTTATCGCCTGGGTGAAACCGGTGATGCGCTGGCAAAACAGACCCGTGAAGCCGCAGCGCGTGCTGACGAATATGTTCGCGATAATCCGTGGACGGGTGTCGGTATTGGTGCCGCAATCGGTGTGGTACTGGGCGTACTGCTGACGCGTCGTTGATATGGAAGATCCTCGTCACGCACAAGGGCCTGCTAACAACGTCCTCGGCATCGGCCAGCGTATCTTAACGACGCTGGTCGGGATTGCCGAAACGCGCGTCCGGCTGGCAGTGGTAGAGCTGGAAGAGGAGAAAGCCAACCTCTTCCAGATGCTGCTGATGCTCGGACTGACCATGCTCTTCGCCGCGTTTGGTCTGATGAGCCTGATGGTACTCATCATCTGGGCCATCGATCCGCAATATCGACTCAACGCGATGATTGCCACCACCGTCGTTTTGCTGGTTGCAGCACTGATTGGCGGTATCTGGACGATGCGCAAAGCGCGTAAGTCCACTTTCCTGCGCCATACGCGCCAGGAGCTGGCGAACGATCGCGCTCTGCTGGAGGATGACAAGCCGTGAGCGATAAAGCCGAACGTGAAAAGCGAAAAGCCTTTCTGTTAAGTCAGATCCAGCAGCAACGGCTGGATCTGTCTGCCAGCCGTCGCGACTGGGTTGACGCGACGCGTCGGTTTGACCGTGGCTGGAACACCTTCCTGAGCCTGCGTTCCTGGGCTCTGGTTGGCAGCAGTGTGATGGCAATCTGGACGATCCGTCATCCGAATATGCTGATCCGTTGGGCCCGACGCGGCTTTGGTGCCTGGAGCGCCTGGCGCCTGGTGAAAGCGACGATTCGCCAGCAGCAGCTTCGGTGATAAAAGCAAAACGGTAACCCTGGTTACCGTTTTTTGTTTTTACGCCCTCTCCCTGTGGGAGAGGGTTGGGGTGAGGGCAACAGCGCGCACATGCCCTTACTCAATATCTTTGAAAAAGATTGACAGTTTTCCTTGCTAACAATCGCCAACCGTCACGTTTATGATGCTCTCCATCGACAGCAAAGACGCGGTATCTACCCGAATTTGCAGACAAATAATGTTCAGCCGCTGATGTGGTTTCCTGGAGAGTAAAATGAAAAAATTAGAAGATGTTGGTGTACTGGTAGCACGTATTCTGATGCCAATTCTGTTCATCGTTGCAGGTTGGGGCAAAATCACCGGTTATGCGGGTACCCAGCAGTATATGGAAGCCATGGGCGTTCCGGGCTTCATGCTGCCACTGACCATTCTGCTTGAGTTCGGCGGCGGCCTGGCGGTACTGTTCGGCTTCCTGACCCGTACCACCGCGCTGTTTACTGCGGGCTTCACCCTACTGACGGCGTTCATCTTCCACAGCAACTTTGCTGAAGGCGTGAACTCCCTGATGTTCATGAAAAACCTGACCATCGCGGGTGGCTTCCTGCTGCTGGCTGTCACCGGCCCGGGCGCATACAGCATCGACCGCGTTCTGAATAAGAAATGGTAAGCACGCTATACTGAATAAACACAAAGCGAGGAGACCTCTCCTCGCTTTTGCTATCTGACGGAGGAGAAAAAAATGGGACAACTCGTAGACGGCGTCTGGCAGGATGTCTGGTATGACACCAAATCCACCGGTGGACGCTTCAAGCGCTCTGTTTCGGCCTTCCGTAACTGGCTTACCGCCGATGGTGCTGCCGGCCCGAGTGGCGAAGGTGGCTTTGCGGCCGAGAAAGATCGTTATCACCTCTATGTTTCCCTCGCCTGCCCATGGGCGCACCGCACGCTGATTGTGCGCAAGCTGAAAGGCCTCGAATCCTTAATTCCGGTGTCGGTGGTGAACCCGCTAATGCTGGAAAACGGCTGGACGTTCGACCGTGATTTCCCTGCTGCGACGGGTGATGAACTGTATCATCACGATTTCCTCTACCAGCTTTATCTGCGCGCCGACCCGCACTACACCGGGCGCGTCACCGTACCGGTTCTGTGGGATAAGAAAAACCAGACGATTGTCAGCAATGAGTCTGCGGAGATCATCCGCATGTTCAACACCGCCTTCGACGCCCATGGCGCGCGCGCCGGGGATTACTATCCGGTTGAGCTGCGAGACAAAATCGATGAGCTGAACAGCTGGATTTACGACAACGTTAATAACGGCGTTTACAAGGCCGGTTTTGCCACCAGCCAGGAAGCCTACGACGAAGCGGTTGGAAAAGTCTTTGAATCTCTTGAGCGTCTGGAGCAGATCCTCGGCCAGCACCGCTATTTGACGGGCGATCGTCTGACGGAAGCGGATATCCGCCTGTGGACGACGCTGGTTCGTTTTGATCCGGTCTATGTCACCCACTTTAAGTGTGACAAACACCGCATCAGCGATTATCTGAACTTGTATGGTTTCCTGCGCGACATCTACCAGATGCCGGGAATTGCCGAAACGGTCGATTTTGACCATATCCGCACCCACTATTTCCGCAGCCACAAAACCATTAACCCGACGGGTATTATCTCCATCGGGCCGTGGCAGGATCTGAATGAACCCCACGGGCGCGACGTTCGTTTTGGATAAATATTAAGGGCATCGTGAGATGCCCTTTTTTAATTCACAATCTCCATCTATCCTTACCTCGATCGCTTAGAAAACAAGTGATTGACTGATAAATGAGGCAAGGAAATGGATTGGTATTTAAACGTACTGCGCAACTACATTGGATTTGGTGGCCGCGCGCGCCGCAAAGAGTACTGGATGTTCATTCTGGTGAACTTCATTTTTGCTCTGGTGCTGAGCATCGTGGATAAAATTCTGGGCTGGGAGTGGGCGAGTGGGGAAGGCGTCCTTACATCGATTTATGCCATCTTTATTCTTCTGCCGTCCTGGGCCGTACAGTTCCGCCGGCTTCACGACACGGATCGTTCCGCCTGGTGGTTACTGCTGCTGTTAATCCCGGTAGTGGGGTGGATTGTGATTTTAATCTTCAACTGTCAGAGCGGGACGCCGGGTGAAAACCGCTTTGGTCCGGATCCGAAGATCGGCGCGTAAATTTATGCCCGATGGCGCTTAGGCACATCGGGCTTACTCTTTTATTTGTTGTGATGCGCAAAGAGCTTTGGAATTTCTCGCAAACACCACGATTTCGCTTCGCCCATGCTGTCGCGACGCCACGCCATAATGATATCCACTTCGCTGGTGTACTCCGGGCTGACGACGCGCAGGCGCCCTTCAGCAATATCTTTTTCAACAAACGGATACGGCATGGTCGCCACGCCCAGTCCTGCCAGCAATGCCTGGCGCTTATCTTCCAGCGATGTGACCGTCAGACGCGGCTGTTTATCCAGCAACTGCACCGTTAGCACCGGACGTTCACGCGCGGTATCCGCAACCGCCACGCCCCTGTACTTCACGCGCGTCACTTCAGAAAGCGGCTCCGGCTCCTGGTGAATCGGGTGATTTGGCGCGGCGACGTAAACGTTCATCACGCTGTAGAGTTTACGGGAGTTGATCTCAGACGATGAACGGAAGTGCATATCCGGCGCAATCACGATATCCGCCCTGCCCGTCTCCAGACGCTCCCACGCGCCTGCCAGCACCTCGGTGATGATTGAAAGCTGCGTATTCGCTTTGTCTGCCAGCCTGTCTACCAGCGGGAATAACGCCTCGGTAGGCACCAGAGCCTCAGTGACCAGCGTCAGGTGGGTTTCCCAGCCGCGTGCCAGCGCCTCGGCGTCCGTCGTCAGTTTATCCGCCGCTTCCAGCAGTACGCGACCACGTTCCAGCAGCATCCGTCCAACGTTCGTGAATTTTGTTCGATGACCGGAACGGTCAAAGAGCACCACGTCCAGCTCTTCCTCCAGCTTTTGCATGGTATAGCTGAGCGCAGACGGAACGCGCCCCAGTTCATCTGCCGCGGCGGCAAAGCTGCCACGCCTGTCAATCGCGTCCATGACGCGAAGCGCCTCAAGCGTCAATGCTCTCTCTTTAGCCATCTCGTTCTCATTCAGGAAATTTGAACATACCGGGCAGAATATCTGGCTAACAATGAAGCGTCCATACCTTTACCATTGTTTTAGTGTAAAGAGAGGTCAAGTTTATGATTACGACAAGAACAGCTAAACAGTGCGGACAAGCCGATTTCGGTTGGCTGCAGGCCCGCTACACCTTTTCCTTTGGACACTACTTTGACCCTAAACTCCTCGGTTACGCTTCACTGCGCGTGTTAAATCAGGAAGTGCTCGCCCCGGGCGCCTCCTTCCAGCCGCGTACGTATCCGAAAGTCGATATCCTGAACCTGATCCTGGAAGGCGAGGCAGAATACCGCGATAGCGAGGGCAATCATGTCCAGGCAAAGGCTGGCGAAGCGCTGTTAATTTCCACGCAGCCGGGCATTAGCTATAGCGAGCATAATCTCAGCAAAGACAAAACGCTGACCCGCATGCAGCTGTGGCTGGATGCCTGCCCTGAGCGGGAAAATCCGCTGGTGCAAAAAATCGATCTGCAGAGCGAAAAGCAACAGCTGATCGCTTCTCCGGACGGGAGCAAAGGCAGCCTGCAACTGCGTCAGCAGGTGTGGCTGCACCATATTGAACTGAAGAAAGGTGAACAGGCGAGCTTCCAGCTTCATGGCCCGCGCGCCTACCTGCAATCGATTCACGGTACGGTGCATGCGGTAACGCACACGGAAGAGAAAGAGGCGCTCACCTGCGGCGACGGGGCGTTTATTCGTGATGAAGCGAATATTACGCTGGTGGCCGATACGCCGCTGCGTGCGCTGCTGATTGATTTGCCGGTGTAGAGAATGCCCTCATCCTAACCCTCTCCCACAGGGAGAGGGAACCGATCGAGCACCTGAACTCGCTACACCTTACTCGCCATAATCTCAATAATCTGCCGGTCCGTTGCCTGCATTGAGCGGCACGCTAACGCGCACAGGTTAGAGATAGACTGCTCCACATCGTGCGCCACAATCCCTTCATTGCCCGTCACGGCAGACTCATCCAGCGCCATCATCACCGCTTTCCAGGCGCTGCTGACGCTGGTTGAGACTTTCATGGCACAACTGTTTGAAGCGCCGTCGCAAATCATCCCACTGACGTCACCGATCATGCTGCTGATGGCCATCGCGATCGTTTGATAGTTTCCCCCCATCAGCCAGGCCATGCCGCCTGCCGCCCCCATCGCTGCGGTTGTCGCAGCGCACAGCGCCGACAGGCGCGGAAGCTGGGCGTGGATATAGATCGCCGAAAGATGGGACAGCATCAGCGCTCTGGCCAGCCGTTCCTCATCAGCCTGAACGTGCTCCGCCACAACCACTACCGGCATGGTGGCGGTGATCCCCTGATTGCCGGACCCTGAATTGCTCATTGCCGGAAGCGTAGCACCGCCCATTCGGGCGTCAGAGGCCGCGCTGGTGCGGATAACAATGTCCGAGCCAACATCCTTCGCCATCCATCCGCGCGTACGCTGCTTATTCAGCGTCGCGCCAATATGCAGCCCCCATTTTCCGCTCAGCCCTTCACGAGAAAGGGCATCGTTAAGCTGCCCCGCCTGCAGAATAAAGCGGATCGCCTCACACGGAACCTGCTCCACGAACGTGAGGATCGCCGACAGCGTGGTGTGAGAGAACACCTCCAGCGGATCGTCACCCGCCTCTCCCGGCTGTTCATCACGGGTGAAGCGTGTTTCGCCCTCACAGACCACCTCCACCACGCGAGTATGCCCGCCTGCGATGGTCACCATGGCCGAGGCCTCTCCGGCATAAACACAGGCGCGCGAATAGAGGATTTCCTCGCACGGCACCTGCAGTTTCACCTGGACCTGACCCGCATTGAGCAGGGCTTTGGCGCGTTCCAGCGCATCGGCTGACGCCCCTTTTAGCACCTCCAGCCCGGCGCGGGCATTCCCGCCCGTCGCTCCCAGCGCCGCCGCAATGGGTAGCCCGACCATGCCGGTGCCGGGTACCGTTACGCCAAGCCCATTTTTCATCAGATTGGGCGATACCCATGCTTCAATGCGCGTTACCTCACCGGGCAGGTGCTCAGCGGCTATCGCACAGGCCAGCGCCAGAGAGATAGGTTCAGTGCACCCCAACGCAGGTTTAACCTCTTCCTGCACCGCGCGAATAAAATGATTCCATAAAGGGTTAGTTTGCTCAGACATCGTTACGACCTTAATTGCTCCTCAGGAGAATGCGAGGAAAGGAGAAACACAAAGCAGGAGCCCGGTAATGATGATAATCACCAGTGATACGCCTTTATATTTATGCAGGGCGGGTACCTTGTAGACCAGCCATGCAGGGATCAGGCAGCCCACCATGCCGAAGATGGGGCTGCAAATGGAGGTGAAGCTCAACACCGGCGCGTTTAACACAATCGCGCTCCAGGCCAGCAGGATGGCGAACAGCATAATCCCGCGCTGCACGGTGTTTTCATTGATTTTCTCTGCCGACATTTTGCGACGCAGGATGTTCATCACGATGCCCTGCGTGGCCTCGCGAAAGCCAAGATAGACGCCGAAGAAGGCCGTCATAACAGCAAAGATATTGAGGATCACGCTGACGATTTTGACCCAGCCCGCACCCTCTCCGCTGATAAACTGCGCCGCAATCGCCAGGGCAGAGATGTTCTGCTCATAGGCTTTTACCGCTTCATCGTGCCCCATCGCCAGCGTGAAGGAGACGGCGTAGAAGAATACCGTCACAAACAGCACGCCAAAGGCGATATTCATGGCGCGCAGCGCTTTATGACGCGCCACCTCAACGGACTTTTCCCGTGAACGGTAGGAGATCACCATCGGGCTTAAGGTCTGAATAAACAGAATGGAGGTTAAGGTAAAGGGAAGCGTAATGATGGCATTTTTAATCAGCAGCCCCATCGGCGGCAGCATGCCTACGTTGGCTAAATGCCAGAGGCCAATCATCGACAAGCCCAGCGCGGCAACCACAAATAGCTTGGTCAACACCATCAGGCTGGAGACTTTAAACAGCAGCTTTTCACCGCGGGAAGAGATGGCCACCAGAATACAGATCAGCACTAACCCGTAGAACGGGTTTTCTGAGAGTAGCCCGTCGGTAACGCCAAAGGTCTGCAAATAAGAGGCGCTGTCGTTGGTAATGGCGGTGGAATAGACAAACATCCAGATGACCAGCATCACAAAATAGAGTGCGCCTAATAAGATGCCCCAGTTTTTCCCGAGATATCCGCTAATGACGCTCGGATAATCTTTGCATTCCGGTGATTCCGCCAGCGTATTAATAAACAGGCGCTGGAATAAATACATCGCCGGATATCCAATCACGGACGAGAGCAAAAAGACCCACAGCCCCATTAATCCGACCTGCACCGGGAGAAAAACAATCCCCGCGCCGATGGCCATCCCGATACTCATGATGACCCAGCCCGTATCGGTACTGTCGAACTTGATCGCCTCGCGCCATTCGCTCTCACGCATTCCCGCCCGCCTAGCCGCGGGGGAATCATTCACAATCACACTGCTGTTTGTAGCCGTATCCATAAGGCACTCGCTTTTTTGTAGGGTAACTGATTAATTTTTATAGGTTTCCGTTCGCCAGCGATGGCGAGTCAGAGAGTGCAGGTGCTTGTTGTTAGTGTGAGAAAATCATAGCCGGAGAGAGGGAGAAAAAAGTCACAAAATAAATAGGGCTTTTCTAATGCTGGAGGAAGATTTGCTTTTGAAATACTCAATAAGGTGGATATTTTCTAAACGTGATGGCATTCACGAAATTAAAAGCCTCCCCAAAGGGGAGGCCCAGCCTTAGCCTGGATTACATCGCCTGCGTAAACGTCCTTGAAATCACATCCTGCTGCTGCTCGCGCGTCAGGGCATTAAACCGCACCGCATACCCCGAAACGCGGATCGTCAGGTTCGGGTAATTTTCCGGGTGCTCAATGGCATCCAGCAGCATTTCCCGGTTCATGACGTTGACGTTCAGATGCTGCCCGCCCTCGATGGCTGTTTCATGGTGGAAGTACCCGTCCAGCAGCCCCACAAGGTTGGTTTTGCGTACCAGCTCGTCCTTGCCCAGCGCCTGCGGCACGATGGAGAAAGTGTAAGAGATCCCATCCTTGGCGTAGGTGAACGGCAACTTGGCAACCGAGGTTAACGACGCCACTGCCCCTTTTCTGTCACGTCCGTGCATTGGGTTGGCACCCGGCGCAAACGGCGTGCCGCCCCGGCGTCCGTCTGGCGTGTTGCCGGTCTTCTGGCCGTACACCACGTTCGAGGTGATGGTCAGGATCGACTGGGTCGGCACCGCGTTACGATAGGTTGGTAACGCCTGAATCTTCTTCATAAAGCGCTCCACCAGGTCACAGGCGATGCTGTCCACGCGATCGTCGTTGTTACCGTACTGCGGATAAACCCCTTCAATGACAAAATCGACCGCCAGACCGGTATGGTCGCGCACCGGTTTCACCGTCGCATATTTAATGGCCGACAGGGAATCGGCGGCCACCGACAGTCCGGCGATACCGCAGGCCATGGTGCGGTAGACGTCCCGATCGTGCAGCGCCATCAGCGAGGCTTCGTAGCTGTACTTATCATGCATGTAGTGAATGAGATTCAGCGCGCTGATGTACTGTACCGCCAGCCAGTCCATAAAGTGATCCAGGCTCGCCATCACGGTGTCGTAGTCCAGCACCTCGTCCAGCAGCGGCGCGGTTTTCGGCCCGACCTGGATCTTCAGCTTCTCATCCACCCCGCCGTTGATCGCATACAGCAGCGTTTTGGCGAGGTTGGCGCGGGCACCAAAGAACTGCATCTGCTTGCCGATCACCATCGGGCTGACGCAGCAGGCAATGGCGTAGTCGTCGCTGTTGAAGTCGGCACGCATCAGATCGTCGTTCTCATACTGCAGCGACGAGGTGACAATCGAGACCTGCGCGGCGTATTTCTTGAACGCGATCGGCAGTTGTTCAGACCACAGGATCGTCAGGTTTGGCTCTGGCGCAGGCCCCATGGTGTGCAGCGTGTGCAGGTAGCGGAAGCTGTTTTTGGTCACCAGCGTGCGGCCGTCCAGCCCCATCCCGCCGATCACCTCTGTCGCCCAAATCGGATCGCCAGAGAAGAGCGTGTCGAACTCCGGCGTACGCAGGAAACGCACCATGCGGATCTTCATGATGAAGTGGTCGATCAGCTCCTGGGCCTGTACCTCGCTAAGGCGTCCGGCCTGCATATCGCGTTCAATGTAGATATCGAGGAATGACGCGGTACGCCCCAGCGACATCGCCCCACCGTTCTGGGATTTCACTGCGGCCAGGTAGGCAAAGTACAGCCACTGCACCGCTTCCTGCGCGTTCATCGCCGGACGCGAGATATCAAAGCCGTAGTTCGCCGCCATCTGCTGGATCTGCAGCAGCGCACGCTTATGCTCCGCCAGCTCTTCGCGCAGGCGGATCGTCGCCTCCAGATCCTCGCCGCGTTCCAGTCTCGGCTGCAGATCCGCGAACTGCAGTTCACGCTCACGCACCAGATAGCTGATGCCGTACAGCGCCACGCGGCGGTAGTCGCCGATGATGCGCCCGCGTCCGTAGCCGTCCGGCAGCCCGGTCAGTACGCCCGATTTACGGCAACGCATCATCTCCGGCGAGTAGACGTCAAACACGCCCTGGTTATGGGTTTTACGCAGGTCGGTAAACAGGTATTCGAACTGCGGATCCATCTCGCGGCCGTAGGCTTCGAACGAGCTGCGGATCATGTTGATCCCACCATACGGATGCAGGGCGCGCTTGAGCGGCTTATCGGTTTGCAGGCCGACGATGGTCTCCAGCTCCCGGTCGATATAGCCCGGTCCGTGAGCGGTAATGGTGGTGGCGATGTTGGTATCGAAATCCACCGGGGCGTGGGTGGCATTTTCCTGGCGAATCCCCACCATCACCTTTTGCCACAGCGCCGTCGTTGCTGGCGTCGCCTGCGCGAGGAAAGTTTCGTCGCCTTCATAAGGGGTGTAGTTATGCTGAATAAAATCGCGCACGTTAACGGCGTCTTTCCATTCTTCACCGCGAAACCCGGCCCATGCGTCGCTGTAGGGCGCAACGCGCGTATCAATCGTTACTTTCATGAGATTCTCGCTCTGTCAGGCGTAAGCCGCAGCCGGGGTAACCTTCCCAAGACGGAGGGCGTCCAGCGCGATCATTTTTTCTTCATTGGTAGGGATCACCGCACACGCCACGCGGGACGTATCGGCGCTGATGATGCGTTCACCCGCGCTGCCAGGCAGGGCGTTGCGGGTCTCGTCGAGGATGAGGCCAAAGACCTTGAGATGTTCTGCTACCAGCCTGCGGATGAGCGTAGAGTTCTCGCCAATCCCTCCGGTAAACACCACCCCGTCCAGGCGATGCAGCGACGCCGCGTGTCCGGCGATATGCCGTGCAATGCGGTGCACAAAGGTGTTTATCGCCAGCTGCGCCCGCGGATTTCCCTCGCGCCAGGCTTTTTCCAGCGTCCTGAGATCGGCGGAAATTCCGGAGATCCCCAGCAAGCCAGATTCTTTGTTAACCACACGCTCCAGATCCTCGAACGACTGGCCGGTTTGCTGGGCAATCCACGCCATCGCGCCAAAATCCACGTCGCCACAGCGCGTGCCCATCATCAGCCCTTCCAGCGGCGTCATCCCCATCGAGGTATCGACGCTTTTGCCATTACGAACCGCGCAAATCGACGCGCCATTACCCAGGTGGGCAATCACTAACCCGCTGTCGTCCGGCGAAAGCCCGAGAAGCGCATGCGCCTGCCCGGCAACGTAGCGGTGGGAAGTACCGTGAAAACCGTAGCGCCGCACGCCCAGCTCCTCAAAATAGCGGTACGGCAACCCGTAAAGATACGCCTGCGGCGGCAGCGTCTGATGGAAACTGGTGTCAAACACCGCCACCTGCTGAACGTTCGGGAACAGGCGTTCCGCCGCTTCCACACCGCTTAAGTTGGCGTAGTTGTGCAGTGGTGCCAGAGAAGAAACCTGGCGGATCTCATTGATAACCTGCTCCGTGATAAGGGTCGACTCGCTGAAGCGTTCACCGCCGTGGGCAATGCGGTGGCCAATTAAGGCCACGCTGCTCATCAGGTCACGCTTCTCCAGCTCCAGGGCGATGGCAGCCAGCGCCCCTTCGTAGTCATGGTGAGCCAGTGTGGCTGGCTCACTCCCGTTCACGGAAATAAAGGCTTTTTCAGTGTTGATACCGTCGGCAATGCCCGTCATCAGGGCATAGCAGCTGCTGGCATCGAGCACTGAAAACTTAACAGAGGACGAACCGCAGTTAATAACCAGTACAACCGGAAACTCAATCATGGTGTGACTCCGCTCTTCCTGAGCATTGATTTAGAACAGTTTGTAAACGATGTTCAGAATGGTCAGCAGACCGACAACGGTGACGAAGATGTTCTCGGGTCTGCCCTTATACTTCGCCATTGCCGGGGCTTTGCGGATGGCATACATCGGCAACAGACACAGCAGAGAAGCGATGATGGGTGCTCCCATGGCCTCAATAAGGTCCAGAATGTTCGGGTTGGCATACGCGACAACCCAGGTGGAGCCCATGATGAAGACCATGCTGATGGTGTTCAGTTTGCCCACCGAGACTTTCTTCTTATCGCCCTTGTACCCGAACTTCAGGATCAGGCCGTTCAGCCCTTCCAGCGTGCCCAGATAGTGGCCGAAGAAAGATTTGAAGATTGCGACCAGCGCGATGATAGAGGCGCCGTATTCCAGCACCGTCGCAAACGTCGATTTGGTGCCTGACATCGACGCAAAATGGTTCGCCAGATAAGAAAGCACCGGAATGTTCTGCGCTTTGGCATCAGCCATGTTTTGCGGAGAGAGCGTAAACAGGCAGCTAAAGGCGAAGAACATCACCACGGCGACCATCAGCAGGCTGGCGCGGCCGATGATTCTGGAACATTTCTGCTCGGTGAATTCTTTACCGAACTCCGGTTCGTACTCTTCGCGCTTGGAGACCACAAACGAGGAGACAATCGGCGAGAAGTTAAAGGAGAAGACCATGATGGAGATCCCCAGCCACACCGTCACCAGTATGCCGTCATGGCCGGTGAAGGCGATATCGCTCAGGTTAACCTGGTCGATCACCGCCGAGTTCCAGTAAGGGATCAGCGACAGGGAAATCAGCACCAGACTGGCGATAAACGGGAATACCAGATAGCTCATGACCTTCACCATCAGGTCTTTACCGAACCAGATCACAAAGGCCATCAGCAGCAGCAGGAACAGCGCCACCACGCCGCGGTTTAGCGCCGGCATCTGGAGCTGGTTTTCCCAGAAGGTCATAAAGGTGTTGGTAATGGTGACGCCGTAAATCCACAGCAGCGGGCAAATGGCGAAGAAGTAGAGGAACGTGATGACCACTCCGCCTGTTTTACCAAAATGCTCCTCCACCGTTTCGGTGATATTGCCGGAAACGTTGCTACCGGACAGGCACAGACGCGCCAGCGCGCGGTGGCAGTAGAACGCAATCGGGAACGCGAGAAGCAGCATCAGCAGGATAGGGATCAAGCCGCCGAAACCTGCACGTATAGGGAAGAACAGCACGCCTGCGCCAATGGCGGTACCAAACAATCCCAGCGTCCAGGTGGTGTCTGACTTACGCCAGGAGGACGTTTTTGTCTGGCCAACGATAATGCTTTCAGTGTTGCTCATAGGTCATCCTTATGCGTCAACGAAGCCGGTAATTTGGGAAACACGAGAGAGATCGATATTGCCGCCGGAAATAATGCAGACGGTTTTGCGCCCCTGAATATAATGGTCGAGCTTGCCGCTTAATAACGCCGCGCAGGCCAGTGCCCCCGCCCCTTCGGTCACCACTTTGTTTCGCTGAATTAACGCAATCATGCTGTTGCGAATATCGTCCTCGCTGACCAGCACAATGTCGTCGACTAATTCACGAACAATTTCGAAGGTTAATTTACCCGGACGAGAAACGTCGCAGCCGTCTGCTAATGTGCCGGTAACCCGATGGTTAATAATTTCACCCGCCTGATACGACGCCGCCATGCCGTGAACGTTTTCAGACTGTACGCCGATAATATTAATGGTCGGGTTAATCGATTTTATTGCCGTTGCGATGCCAGCAATTAACCCGCCACCGCCGATGGGCACAATGACGTTATCCACATCGTATAAATCTTCGAGAATTTCGAGGCCGATCGTGCCCTGGCCGGCGATCACTTTCGGGTCATCGTAAGGCGGGATAAAAATACGCCCTTCCATCTCAACGATTTCGCTCACTTTGGCGATCGTGTCGTTGAAGTTCTCGCCGTGCAGCACCACTTCCGCCGAGTAGTCACGCGTGGCGGCAACTTTGGATTTTGGCGCGCCCATCGGCATCACCACTTTGCCGTCGATGCCGAGCATGGCACAGGAAAGGGAGACGCCCTGCGCATGGTTTCCCGCAGAGCAGGCCACAACCCCTTTACGTCTTTCAGCATCGGTCAGCGAGCTTAATTTATTAAACGCGCCGCGAATTTTGAAGGAGCCGGTACGCTGCATATTTTCAAACTTCAGAAAGATTTCACCCTTACAGCGTTCGCTGAGATAATTCGAGCGCGGCATGCCGGTTTTATATATCTTTCCTGCCAGTCGTTTTCTGGCGTCCTGAATATCTTCAATGGTTACCGGGAGATCGTAGGTAATATGCATAATATCCTCGTTATAATAATTCATTCTTTTCGGGCAAAGTCAGGGTATCAGAGCACAGCTAAAATAAGCTCTGGGGTGTTTTTCAAAAAATAGGCAGTACTTATTTGGAAATTAATTATTCATCGTCGTCGTTCACTGGTCAGTGACGCATATTGTTTCGCCAGCTCAACTAACACTGACGCTGATTTTTTAATTCTGTAATTTTTGGACCACACGGCGGCATAGCGTGCCACCGGTAATTCATCTTCCACTGGCAGCACAATAAACTGGTCTGAACCGAACGGCGCAATCATGTCGCGGGGGATCACCGTCAGGTAGTCGGCATTGAGGACAAGGTTATAAATGGTGACGACGGAATCGGTCTGGACGATGTTTTCAATACTGATGTGGTTGTCTTGCAGGGTGGTCAGAAGTTCTTTGTAGTAGCCCATGTCGGTTTGCGGCATCACCCACTGCTCATAGGTGAGCGATGCCAGTGTCGTCGGGGCGGTGCACGTTCGTGATTTGCTGACCACCAGCACAAATTCAGACTCGAACAGCGGCTCGACATGCAGATCCTGCAGCAGCATTTCATCACTCAGCGTGCCAATGGCAAAGTCCAGCCGCCCGTCACGAATGGCCGGAAGGAAAGAAGAGAGCTGCGCTTCATACATGGAGACCCGCGCTTTCGGGAACACTTCCTTGAATTTTTTGATCATTTCAGAGAGGAACGTGAAGCCAATCAGCGAGGGATAACCAAACGAGACGTCCATGACGGTGCTAAAACTGAGGCTGTTAATCTCGCTCACCATGTTTTTCATCTCACGAGTGATCGACTCTGAGTACGAGAGCAGAACCTGGCCCGCCGCCGTCAGTTTTACGCCCGTGTTTTTACGTACCATCACTTCCACACCGAAGTAAGATTCGATGTCACTGATAATTTTGCTGACGGCGGGTTGCGTCAGACCCAGTTGTCTTGCTGCAGAACCTATGGAGCCACTTTTAATGACTTCCTGAAATACCACGAGGTGCTGTGTTTTCGGTAGAATAATAGTGTTCATAATATTCTGCGCTTATTTCCCTATGACGGGGTGGATTCTACTCAATATTGTTTCAGGGGGTATGTGCTGTTACTCACAATTTGCCTTTTCACACCCTTACCAGCAACTACCAAACCTCATTAAAAACCTTTTAAATCAATAAAATACAACCAACCAAATACGCTATTACGCTGATATTGATCAACAAAAATGGCGGTAATAAATTTATTTTATGGCGATAACCCGGATAAATTTTGCTGCGTTTAAAAAATCAATAAAGACTATCTTTCAGGCAATTAAAGAACAATAAATAGCCATTATTCATGTGAAACATTCTTTCAGTTTTTCGAAATTTACGGGCGTAATTTGACAGAGGTTCGGGAAAGAGTGGAATACGTCACACATTCTTAGGGTGAATGTTTTTAATTTCAAAATATTCATATCAAATAAGAAAACATTCTGGATCATCCATTTAACATTCATAACAAATTAATCATACTCAGAATTCAGGATTTTTTAGCGGTAAATTTTGTGATAACGATCAGGATTAGACAGCAGAGCGGCAATGAATGGAGAAAACAGTGAAATGTGCTTAATGTCGCAAATATGAGAATTGGTGTCGTTTGGGGGCCGGGTGGCGCTGCGCTTAACCTGCGTACATGCCCCATTAAGCAAAAACCCCGCCGAAGCGGGGTTCTCTAAGAAGTTGAAGCTGACCGATAAGGCGGCTTCGTTCAACCATACGTCAGGCATCTGCGGCGCTGGGGTTGTCGTGTGTCGCAGACTGTATCCCATTTTGTATCGCAACTAAAGTCCTGAGACCCTACTCGCCGTCAGCCGTATCGAAGGTCCTGTTATAGGGGCAGCACTTTGACTTGGTGACGTAGGTGAAAGTGTAAATGCTGTTGGAATATATACACAAGGTTTGCCCGTTCGCCGTGGTTGTCTGCTCGGGGTTGCTTATAGTTATGCGCCCTGCGCTGGCGCTAAACGAGGACAACAAACCGCATAGCATCAGTACATAACCTTTCATTTTCTCGTCCTTTTCTAGAATGAAGTTCGCTACTTCTTACCACTTCGCCGTTGGGTGCATGGCGGGTTGTGTATGTGGATTATTGATCTATAAAAACGATCGATAATATAATTTCGATCGATAAAATCTATTATGAATTTTAACGGTCAAGTTTGCATACAGGAAGAAACATGAAAAAAATTATTGGGTTGTCTCTGGTGTTCTGCGCTTTCTCATCCGTAGCTAGTGGAGCGGTCTCGGGCGAAATACAGCCATATCCTGATTACCTGGCTGCTTATGTCAAAACGCTTGTTACAGCCAGTTGCGACCATGTACTTTCAGATGATGGAATGAACTCCATTGATAGAGCCATCAAGTCCATCAGCGCTAGCGCCACCAAAGGAATGGTTACCGACACGGAAAGCTACTACGCCGTTTACAATTCAATCGTCTTTGGGGCTGAGATGGGGGATAAGCTGAAAAATGCTAAGAAACAGAAAATGATTCTGGCAACGAAAGATAAAATTGGAATAGATAGTTGCGGTGGTGTTGGTGCTTACGCATTGATACAGAAGGATTTTAGAAAGATCACCCTTACAGGGTTAATGCCTATAGCCCAGCAAGCTGGTGTCGTAAAACCAAAGGCGACATCGTCTGACGAAAGCGTGTATCGGACTACGGCGAAAGACCTGGCAGAACTGTATAAAGCTAACGAGGTTGCAGCCGATGACAACATTGGTGGTCGTAAGGTGGAAGTGACCGGAACTGTTCAGGACATAACAAAAAATTTCGCGAATGATATTGTTCTTAAACTTGAAAGTGGTAACCGCTTTATGCCCGTCAGCCTGAGTATGTCTGATACAGAAAAGACGAAGGCGTCGAAGCTGATAAAGGGGCAGAAGATCGCCGTGATCTGCGAAAAGATGCAGCTTTTCATCGGTGCTCCGTCTGGCGGCAACTGTACGTTTAATTAGTTGTATTAACCTGACACAGCAATGGCACAGATCTAAACCTAATCTGACAGGCAGCTCAGTGCCAGGAGCGGACGTTGCATTAATTATTGATTTGCATGTTAAAAGTGTGAACAAAAAAACCGCCTTTGTAAGGCGGTTTCAAACTTGGTTGCTCTGTATATCAGATTAAAATCTGGGTAAGTTCCCCAAGTTATCTAGTTCAGTTTTGTTTGGGTCAGTCGTAATATACCCACTGTCTGAATCGCCACGCGTTTAACAGACACCTCAGAGTCATTTAAGATGACTTAAAGAGAGGTGCCCATGAGCGGTAAGCGTTATCCTGAAGAGTTTAAAACTGAAGCAGTCAAACAGGTTGTTGATCGCG
>NZ_LNII01000079.1:0-57886 GCF_001463365.1 Enterobacter sp. 50793107
AAGTCATCCGGCATGAGCCCGGGAAAGTAAGACGCCTGAATATAGTTAACGAGATGAAAAAGCTGGGAAAAGAGTACAGTAATATGGTCATGGTGGCATGACCATATTACTGGGGATCCCTCAGCCCTTGAGGGAGAGGGTTAGGGTGAGGGGGAAATGCGCACGCTGATGCCCTCACCCCGGCCCTCTCCCACCGGGAGAGGGAGAAAAGACTAAAAACGGCAACGTCGGTTGCCGTTTTGCTTTTACTTTCGAATGAAATTAAATTTGTGCTCTCCGTCACCTTGTTATTAGAATGTTTCAAAACGCAGTGACCCAGGAGCACAGTATGACCGTTAAAGTTATCGTCACCGATATGGACGGAACTTTCCTTGATGATGCCAAGCAGTACGATCGTGACCGCTTTCAGGCACAGTTTGAGCAGCTTAAAGCCCGTAATATTGAATTTGTTGTCGCCAGCGGTAACCAGTATTACCAGCTCATCTCCTTCTTCCCGGAACTGAAAGATCAGATCTCCTTCGTGGCGGAAAACGGTGCGCTGGTCTTCGATCACGGTGAACAAATTTTCCACGGCGAGCTGACGCGTCATGAGTCGCAAATCGTTATTGGCGAACTGCTGAAAGACAAAGGGCTGAACTTTGTGGCCTGCGGTCTCGACAGCGCTTACGTCAGCGACCAGGCTCCCGAGGCGTTCGTGGCGCTGATGTCAAAGCACTATCACCGCTTAAAGCGTATCAGCGACTACCGCGACATTAACGACGTATTGTTTAAGTTCTCCCTGAACCTGCCGGACAGCGATATCCCTAATCTGGTCGATAAACTGCATGTCTCCCTGGACGGCATTATGAAGCCGGTCACCAGCGGCTTTGGTTTTGTCGATTTGATTATCCCCGGCCTGCACAAAGCCAATGGCATCAGCCGTCTGCTGAAACGCTGGAAAGTCTCCCCGCAGGAGTGCGTGGGTATTGGCGACAGCGGCAACGACGCGGAGATGCTGAAGCTGGTGAAATACTCCTTTGCAATGGGCAACGCAGCCGAAAGCATCAGAGACGTAAGCCGCTACAGCACCGACGACAACAACCACCAGGGCGCGCTGAACGTTATTCAGGCGGTGCTGGATCACCACTCCCCGTTCGACGCCTGATTCCCTTCCTGCCGGAGCCGCGCTCCGGCCCCCCCTCACTCTTTTTCCATCCTGTGCTACCCGTCAACTTTTTAAACTTGCATTAACCAATTTTTAACTTAAAGTATCACTTGTAGACATTTTTACTTTCGAATGAAAGATGCGAGGCAGTTATGACGTTTACCAGTGAAACTTTGCCGGCGGATCACAAAGCCGCAATCCGTGAGATGAAGCGCGAGCTACGGGCGCAAATCGGCGATGTGCAGGCGGTGTTCGATAAGCTCAGCGATACCATCGCGACCCGCGTGGCGGAAATTAACGCCCTGAAAAACAAAGGCGAGCCCGTCTGGCCGGCGATCCCGTTTGCGGATGTGAAAAATGGCACCATCACATCCGCGCAGCGTGAGGCGATCAAACGCCGGGGTTGCGCGGTAATAAAAGGTCATTTCCCGCGCGAGCAGGCGCTGGCATGGGATCAGTCGATGCTCGATTACCTCGATCTCAACCAGTTTGATGAAGTCTATAAAGGGCCCGGCGATAACTTCTTTGGTACCTTAACGGCGTCTCGCCCGGAGATTTACCCTATCTACTGGTCACAGGCGCAAATGCAGGCGCGCCAGAGTGAAGAGATGGCACAGGTGCAGTCGTTTCTGAACCGTCTGTGGACATTCGAGAGCAACGGCAAACAGTGGTTCGACCCGGACGTCAGCGTGATTTATCCGGATCGCATCCGCCGTCGTCCACCGGGTACCACCTCGAAAGGGCTGGGCGCGCATACCGATTCCGGTGCGCTGGAGCGCTGGCTGCTGCCCGCCTATCAGCAGGTTTTCGCCCGCGTGTTTGATGGCAACGTAGAGAAATACGATCCGTGGAATGCTGCGCACCGTACTGAAGTGGAAGAGTACACCGTGGATAACACCACCAAATGTTCGGTGTTCCGCACCTTCCAGGGCTGGACGGCGCTGTCGGACATGATCCCGGGCCAGGGGCTGCTGCACGTGGTGCCAATCCCGGAAGCGATGGCTTATATTCTGCTGCGTCCGCTGCTGGATGACGTGCCGGAGGACGAACTGTGCGGCGTCGCGCCGGGGCGCGTTCTGCCGGTGTCAGAGAAATGGCACCCGCTGCTTATCGAAGCGCTCACCAGCATTCCGGCACTGGAGGCGGGCGATTCGGTGTGGTGGCACTGCGATGTGATCCACTCCGTCGCGCCGGTTGAGGATCAACAGGGCTGGGGCAACGTGATGTACATTCCTGCCGCGCCGATGTGCGAGAAGAACCTCGCCTACGCGAAGAAGGTGAAAGCGGCGCTGGAAACCGGGGCATCACCGGGTGATTTCCCGCGCGAGGATTATGAAAAAACCTGGCAGGATCGCTTTACCGTGGCCGATCTCAATATCCACGGCAAGCGTGCGCTGGGCATGGCTTAACTGTCGTACAGCCCTTCCCGCTCAACGGCGGTGCGTCGTTTCCCCTGACGTATCCGCCGGACCGATTCCCGTACGGTCAGGGTGCCGTTAAGCAATAGCGTGCCTGACGGCGCCTCCGGGCGCATCAGCCGCTGCTGGAGCATATGTACCGCTTCGGTGCCCAGCTCATCACGCGGGACATGCACCGCGGTTAACGGTACATCCTGAATGGCCGCCAGATTAAAGCCGTCAATGCTCATCACCGAAATATCCTGCGGCACGCGTAACCCCTGTTTTTGCAGGGCGCTGATGGTGCCCGCTGCCATAAAGTCACCCCCCACCAGAAACGCAGTCGGCAAGTCTTTCCCCTGCATGTGGCTCAGCCAGTCGGTGACCAGTTGCTCTGTTTCGCGAGCGCTGAAGCTCGGCGCCACCAGCAAATCGCGTTTGTCGTTGAACTTCAGGTTGTGTGACTGCCATGCATCGCGGATCCCCGCAAGGCGCAGCTCCATGGTGTAACGCCGCAGGCACAACACATTCATCACCTCTCGGTGTCCCATTTCAAACAGATAGTCCGCCGCCCGCTCGCCAATGGCCCGATGGTCCGGCGCGACGGCAGGCAGGCGCATATGCCGGTCGCGGCAGTTAATCAGCATGCAGGGTTTACCGACATCCACTGCCAGGTCGTGGATATGCGGATCGTCAATCCCGAGGAGGATGGCGGCCTGGGTGTCCGGCTCGTTCATTCGCGCCAGAAACAGCTGGGCGTCGCTGTCGTTCTCCTCCAGCGCGCAGTAACGCAGGCGAACATCGTACGAGGCCAGGCCTTTGCTTACGCTCTGGATCACACGGTAGTAAAAGATGTCAGACCGCTCGTCAAAGGCGCGCTGTGGGGCGAAGACAACGAGACTGTTGAGCAGCAAACGGCCCGCAGCCATTCCGTCCAGCACCCCCAGCTCGCGCGCGCATGCCAGCACCTTCGCACGTGCTTTTTGACTGGTATTCGCCTTCCCGGCAAGGACCCGCGAAACGGTGCTGATGGAGAGCTGAGTCCGGGCAGCGATTTCGGTGATTTTTAGCCTTTTGTCCATTTTGTGATCTGGCTCCATTTGCGAAATGACAAAATTTTCATAGCGTGGATATCAGGCAATAGCTGATGTGAAAGCCATGATGCCAAATGATGTCGCTCAGTTATGAGAAATTTTGCACAAAATCCACTATTGCCCTCTCATTTTCTCCCTTAAGGTGAACTTGTCACACAACTTCCATACTAGTTGTATAGCAACTTGAAGCGGTAAAACAGATAACAATCAACGTCATAAACCTGTGTGACACCTGAACCTCCGTCCCCTTACCGTCCGTCTTGTGGAGAGTAAAATGAGTCAGGACATTAATAACACCGTTGCGGCAAGCAAAACCCGTCGCGTCATTAAAAACCTGCGCTGGTATGTGCTGGTGCTGTTCTTACTTGGCGTCACCGTTAACTACATCACCCGAAACTCACTCGGGATCCTCGCCCCGGAACTGAAAGAGAGCCTCGGTATCACCACCGAGCAGTACTCCTGGATCGTCGGGGCATTCCAGATCGCCTACACCATTTTCCAGCCTCTGTGCGGCTGGCTGATCGACGTGATCGGCCTGAAGATTGGCTTTATGATTTGCGCCGGGATCTGGGCGCTGATGTGTATTTTCCACGCGGGTGCCGGGAGCTGGCTGCACCTTGCCATACTGCGCTTCTTTATGGGGGCTTCTGAAGCCGCCGCCACGCCCGCAAACGCCAAAACCATTGGTGAATGGTTCCCGAAATCGGAACGTCCTGTGGCAGCCGGCTGGGCTGGTGTGGGCTTCTCCATTGGCGCAATGCTGGCTCCGCCTATCATCTACTTCGCGCACGCCTCGTTTGGCTGGCAGGGCGCGTTTATGTTCACCGGCGTGCTGGCGCTGCTGTGGGTGATCCTGTGGTGGGCGTTCTACCACAATCCGGAGCAGCACCCGAACCTGAGCAAAGACGAGCTGGCGTTTATCAAGCAGGATAACGAACCGCCTGCGGTAAAACTGCCCTTCCTGACCGCACTGAAAACCGTCTCAAAAAACAAACGCTTTTACGGTATCGCCATCCCGGCCTTTATGGCGGAACCGGCCTGGGCAGTGCTGAGTTTCTGGGTGCCGCTGTATCTCGCCAAAGAGCACGGCATGGATCTGAAGCAGATCGCGATGTTTGCCTGGCTGCCGTTCCTGGCCGCCGATCTCGGCAGCGTGGCGAGCGGTTACCTCACCCGTCTGTATACCCGCCTGTTTGGCTGCTCCCGCGTCAACTCCGTGGTGGCAAGCTCCGTCACCGGCGCGTTCCTGATGATCTCTCTGGCCGTCGTCGCCATTACCCGCGACCCGTACATCACCATCGTGCTGATCTCCATCGGCGGTTTCGGGCATCAGATCATCTCCTGCATGCTCAGCGCCCTGGTGGTGGAGTCGTTCGATAAAGGCCAGATGGCGACCGTTAACGGTATGCGCGGCTCGGCGGCGTGGATCGCCAGCTTCCTGTTCTCGCTGTTGATTGGTGTGACCGCCGACAAAATCGGCTTCAACCCGCTCTTTATTGCCATGGGTTTCTTTGACCTGATTGGCGCTGTTTTCCTGGTGGCATTTATTGCTGAACGTCGCGCCAAGCGCGCCTGATAGTGGATGTATTGCATATGAAAACCCTGAAAAACTGGACCGTCGATAAGCAGTCGGCCAACCATCTGGAACTGCTGGTGGATAACCAGCACCGCCTGTGCCTGTATGTGCTGGAAGAGAACCTGTTCCGCGTACTGATCAAACGTAAAGGTGAACTGGCGCTGGACCGCACCTGGAGCATCGCCCCGGAAGAAGATGTGCCGTGGGAAGGCCGTCGTCGCGACGATCTGAGCGGCTTCACCTGCCCTGCCTGGACGCTAAGCCAGCAGGATGAGGGGCTGACAATTGCCACCGAACAGCTGCGTGTGACCGTTCATCAACCGCTGTGGCTGGAGTGGCATTATCGCAATGACGCCGGTGAGTGGCAGCCGCTGGTCAATGACCGTCCGACCAGCGCCTATCTGCTGAACGCCCACGGCGACGGCGTGGCGCACTATCTGAGCCGCCGCCAGGACGAGCGTTTCTATGGCCTCGGCGAGAAAGCGGGTGATTTACAGCGCAACGGCAAACGCTATGAGATGCGCAACCTCGACGCGATGGGTTACAACGCGGCCAGCACCGACCCGCTGTACAAGCACATCCCGTTTACCCTTACCCGCCGCGACGACGTGAGCTACGGCCTGTTTTACGACAACCTGAGCAGCTGCTGGCTGGATCTGGGCAACGAGATCGACAACTACCACACCGCCTACCGCCGCTGGCAGGCGGAAGCGGGCGATATTGATTACTACCTCTTTACCGGCAGCCGCGCGCTGGACGTCACTAAGGCCTTCGTTCGCCTGACCGGGAAAACGCTGTTCGGGCCGAAATGGAGCCTGGGCTACAGCGGCTCGACCATGCACTACACCGACGCGCCGGACGCGCAGAACCAGCTGATGAACTTTATCCGCCTGTGCGACGAGCACGCCATTCCGTGCGACTCGTTCCAGCTCTCCTCCGGCTATACCTCCATCAACGGCAAGCGCTACGTCTTTAACTGGAACTACGACAAGGTGCCGCAGCCGAAGGCAATGAGCCAGGCGTTCCACGACGCGGGGCTGCGGCTTGCGGCCAACATCAAGCCGTGCCTGCTGCAGGATCACCCGCGCTACGGTGAAGTGGCGGAACGCGGCCTGTTCATTCGTGATTCAGAAACCGATGCACCTGAACGTTCAAGCTTCTGGGACGACGAAGGGTCGCACCTCGACTTTACCAACCCGCAGACGGTGCAGTGGTGGCAGAACGGCGTGACCACGCAGCTGCTGGAGATGGGCATCGACTCAACCTGGAACGACAATAACGAGTACGAGGTGTGGGACGGAGAAGCGCGCTGCTATGGCTTCGGCAGGGAGATCGCCATCAAGCACATTCGGCCGGTGATGCCCCTGCTGATGATGCGCGCCTCGCTGGAAGCGCAGCAGCGCTTCGCGCCGGAGAAACGTCCTTATCTGATCTCCCGCTCTGGCTGCGCGGGGATGCAGCGCTACGTCCAGACCTGGAGCGGCGACAACCGCACCAGCTGGGACACCCTGCGCTATAACATCCGCATGGGGCTGGGCATGAGCCTGTCCGGGCTGTTTAACGTCGGCCATGACGTCGGCGGTTTTTCTGGCGACAAACCCGACGCCGAACTGTTTGTCCGCTGGGTGCAGAACGGCGTGATGCACCCGCGCTTTACCATTCACTCGTGGAACGATGACCACACGGTGAACGAGCCGTGGATGTATCCGGGCGTCACCCCTGCCATTCGCGGTGCCATTGAGCTGCGCTATCGTCTGCTGCCGTATCTCTACACCCTGCTCTGGCAGGCGCATGCCGATGACGAACCGATGCTGCGCCCAACCTTCCTCGACCACGAACACGATGCGCAGACCTTTGAAGAGTGCGACGAGTTCCTGCTGGGCCGGGACCTGCTGGTGGCAAGCGTGGTGGAGGCCGGACAGCGCGAGCGCCGTCTCTGGCTGCCGGATAACGAAACCGGCTGGTACGATTTTTACACCCACGCGTGGTACGCGGGCGGGCAGTGGATCGCTCTGGATGCACCGCTGGAAAAACTGCCGCTGCTGGTGCGCGCCGGTGCCGGTCTGCCGCTCAGCGAACGCATCACTCACGTCAGCGCGGAAAAAGACGACACCCGCGAGCTGAAGCTGTTCCCGGTCAAAGGCGTGGGCACCAGCACTGGTCTGCTGTTTGAAGATGACGGTGAAAGCTGGGGCTATCAGAACGGCAATGCGCTGTGGGTAGAGTGGGAAATGGTGTGCGATGGGGCAACCATCAATTTGAAGATCACTGCGCGCGGAGATTATCGTCCGGCGTGGAAAGCACTGAAGGTGTCATTACCGGCGGGGGAAAAACGCAGGCTGCTGGTGAATGGGATTGAAGGGAGTGAGTGGGTGATGTAGTGCGGCCTGATGCCCTCACCCTAACCCTCTCCCACAGGGAGAGGGAACAGAACGTAGGCCGGGTAAGGCGAAGCCGCCACCCGGCTTTTTTTTTTAGTTCTCGATACCTTTGCTGCGCAGGTAATCTTCATAGTTACCGGTGAAGTCCACCACGCGCTCTGGCGTAATTTCAATCACGCGGGTCGCCAGCGAGCTGACGAACTCACGGTCGTGAGAGACGAAGATCAGGGTGCCCTGATACATCTCCAGCGCCATATTCAGCGATTCAATAGATTCCATATCCAGGTGGTTGGTCGGTTCGTCCATCACCAGAATGTTCGGTTTTTCCATCATCAGCTTGCCGAACAGCATACGGCCCTTCTCTCCACCGGAGAGCACTTTGGCAGGCTTCTTGATGTCGTCCTGGCTGAACAGCAGACGCCCCAGAATACTGCGCACCGCCTGCTCATCGTCCCCTTCCTGCTTCCACTGGCTCATCCAGTCGAAGACGGTCAGGTCGTTTTCAAATTCATACTCGTGATCCTGCGCGTAATAACCAATTTGCGCGTTTTCGGACCATTTCACGCTCCCGTTGTCCGGCTGCAGTTCGCCGACCAGGGTTTTCAGCATGGTGGATTTACCCACGCCGTTGGCACCCAGAATGGCGATCTTCTCGCCCACTTCCAGCAGCAGGTTGAAGTTTTTAAACAGCGGGCCTTCATCAAAACCTTTGGTAAGGGCTTCCACTTCCAGCGCGTTACGGAACAGTTTCTTGTCCTGCTCGAAACGGATGAACGGGTTCTGACGGCTGGAAGCTTTAACTTCTTCCAGTTTGATTTTGTCAATCTGGCGGGCACGCGATGTTGCCTGACGGGATTTAGAGGCGTTGGCGCTAAAGCGGCTGACGAAGGATTGCAGGTCCGCAATCTGCGCTTTCTTCTTGGCGTTATCCGCCAGCAGACGTTCACGCGCCTGGGTGGCCGCCGTCATGTATTCGTCGTAGTTGCCCGGGTAAACACGCAGCTCACCGTAATCCAGATCCGCCATGTGCGTACACACCATGTTCAGGAAGTGACGGTCGTGCGAGATGATGATCATGGTGCTGTCGCGGTCGTTGAGCGTCTGCTCCAGCCAGCGGATGGTGTCGATGTCCAGGTTGTTCGTCGGTTCATCGAGCAGCAGAATGTCCGGGTTAGAGAACAGCGCCTGCGCCAGCAGCACACGCAGCTTCCAGCCAGGTGCCACTTCGCTCATCGGGCCGTAATGCTGTTCGACCGGAATGCCCACGCCCAGCAGCAGCTCGCCCGCACGCGCTTCTGCAGAATAACCGTCCATTTCGCCGTATTGCGTCTCCAGATCGGCCACTTTGTAGCCATCTTCTTCGCTCATTTCGGCCAGCGCATAGATACGGTCGCGCTCCTGCTTCACTTCCCACAGCTCCGCGTGCCCCATGATCACGGTGTCGAGCACGGTGAACTCTTCAAAGGCGAACTGATCCTGACGCAGTTTACCGATGCGCTCGTTGGGATCGAGCGACACGTTGCCGAGCGTAGGCTCCAGGTCACCGCCGAGGATCTTCATAAAGGTGGATTTACCGCTACCGTTGGCACCAATCAGGCCGTAACGGTTGCCGCCGCCAAATTTGACGGAAATGTTTTCGAACAGCGGCTTACTGCCAAACTGCATAGTGACGTTGCTGGTAACTAACACGGGGAGATTCCTGCGAAAAGTGTGATAAACACGGCATTATGCCACAATTCCGAATTGAGATCCTGTGTTGCGACGCTCCGCTAAACTTTAACAAAATCGAAAAAAATGTGATTTCGTACACATCTGAATTCCCTGTTAGCGGGAATGCACATATAATGCGCTCCCATCACAGATTCAGACTTATCAACTCACGCCTGAATGGCTTAGATACCTCGCACAACATGAACATGAAATTAACAACGCTTTTTGCGGCGGCGTTAGCCGTAGTAGGTTTTTGCAAAACCGCTTCTGCGGTGACTTATCCGCTGCCGACAGACGGTAGCCGTCTGGTGGGTCAAAACCAGGTGGTGACGGTGCCTGAGGGTAACACTCAGCCGCTGGAGTATTTCGCAGCACAGTACCAGCTGGGCCTGTCTAACATGCTGGAAGCGAACCCGGGCGTTGACCCATACCTGCCAAAAGCAGGTACCGTTCTCAACATCCCTCAGCAGCTGATCCTGCCGGATACCGTTCATGAAGGTATCGTGATTAACAGCGCGGAGATGCGTCTGTATTACTACCCGAAAGGCACCAACACGGTAATCGTGCTGCCAATCGGTATCGGTCAGCTGGGTAAAGATACCCCGCTGAACTGGACCACCAAAGTTGAACGTAAGAAAGCAGGCCCAACCTGGACCCCTACAGCGAAAATGCACGCGGAATACATCGCGGCAGGTGAACCGCTGCCAGCCGTGGTTCCGGCAGGCCCGGATAACCCAATGGGTCTGTACGCCCTGTACATCGGCCGCCTGTACGCCATCCACGGTACCAACGCTAACTTCGGTATCGGCCTGCGCGTAAGCCACGGCTGCGTGCGTCTGCGTAACGACGACATCAAATTCCTGTTCGAAAACGTGCCGGTAGGTACCCGCGTCCAGTTCATCAACGAACCGGTTAAAGCGACCTCTGAGCCGGATGGCAGCCGTTACATTGAAGTGCACAACCCGCTGTCCACCAGCGAAGACCAGATCAACAATAACGAAATCGTGCCGATTACGCTGACCAGCGCGGTGCAGTCCGTGACCTCTCAGCCGGACGTGGAAACGACTATCGTTGACCAGGCTGTGCAGAACCGTTCCGGTATGCCGGTGCGTTTGAACTAATCGCGACACAGCGAAAAAAGCGGGCTTCGATGCCCGCTTTTTTTTATCCGTTATTCACGATCACAATCCCGCCGTGGTCGTAACGATAATGACAGTGCGCATACTCCAGCGGCGTGCCATCTTCCAGATAGATCACCTGCTCCACCTCCAGCACCGGGTCGCTCTCCTCGCAGACCAGATGCTGCATATCCAGCGCATTCGGCTTTAGCGCCCGCACCACGCGGTACGATCCCATAATTTTCAGACCCAGCGTCTCCTGCACATAGCGAAACACCGAGCTTTCAAGATGGCTTTTGTTCAGCCCGGGCACCAGGTTGAGCGGCATTACGGTCGCGTCCAGCGACATGGGCTCACCATTAAGTAAACGCAGACGAATGAAGTCATAGACCGGCGTATCGGCATTAATCATCAGCGAGGCCTGCTCTTTTTCGTTCGGGAAGCGCAGTTCAAAATGCACCACCTGGCTCGTCACCGTGCCCAGATGCTCCCAGGTTTTGGTCGCGCCAAAGTAGTCGCTGCCGGAGAGATCCCACTGCGACAGCTGAAGGAAGTTTTTGCGGATGAACGTCCCCTGCCCCTGACGGGTATATACCAGCCCTTCAACGATCAGCTGACGCATGGCCTGCTGAATGGTCATCCGGCTGGTATTGAACTCCGCCGCCAGGGCAAACTGGTCCGGCAGCGGTTCATTGGCGGCATACTGCTGGCTGATGATGCGTTTTTTGATTTCACGCGCTATGGTGATGTACTTCGCCGCCATCGTCCTTCCTTCTGTTTAATGTTCTATCCCGCTGTTTTTCAACGCCACTCGCTCGGCAATTTTGAGGAAAGGCAGGTAGAAGAATACACCAAATACGATGATTGCCAACTGCACCACCACCGCCCGCCAGTCCCCCGCCGTTGCCAGCCAGGCGCTCAGAATTGGCGGCGTGGTCCACGGGATCATCACCACGCAGCGCGACATTAATCCCAGCGTGGTGCAGAGCCAGGCGAAGTAAATGCCAATGGCGGGCAACAGGACAAACGGGATCATTAAAGGCAGGTTAAACACGATCGGCAGGCCGAAAATCACCGGCTCGTTGATGTTGAACAGACCCGGCGCCAGCGACAGACGTGCCACCTGTTTCGCCGATTGTTGCCGCGAGAAGATAAAAATGGCGATCAGCAGTGAAATGGTGCTACCGGTACCGCCCACCATGCCAAAGGTCGGCACGAAGATGTTGTTGATGATATGCGGGATCGGCTGGCCGTTGGCAAAGGCCAGCATGTTCTCATTGGTATTAATCAACAGGAACGGCTCCAGCACCACGCTGTTAACTACCGACTGATGAATACCCAGCGTGAAGAGGAAGTTACCAAAGCTGTAGATAAAAATCGTCCCCGGCAGGCTGGTATTGATGAGCCGCAGCGGCTGCTGGATAAAGGTGGTGATCAGGTGAATCAGATCCGTGTGCAATACGTTCGCCAGCAGCGCGGCCAGAACGGCAAACAGTGAGAGCGTCAGGATGGTTGGGATCAGGGCGCTAAAAGATTTACTGACCGCCGGCGGCACGTTTTCCCCCAGTGATATTTGCAGCGCCTTGAGCCGCGAGATGGCGATAAACAGCTCCGTCGAGAGCAAGCCAATCAGCACCCCGGCGAAAATCCCGGTCGAACCAATGTTGGCGAAGGTCAGCACCTGGGTGACATTCACCGTGGTGTCGCTGCCGACGGGCGTGAGCTGCAGACGCATCGGCATCATGATAATAAAGCTGCTGACAGCGATAACCACTGCCGAGACCGGATTGTCGAAATCCTTGTTGCGCGCCAGCGACCAGGCAATCATCGGCGCCAGCAGCAACGCGGCGATATTCAGCGTGCCATTGATGATCGCCTCGCCCCATACCTTGAAGTGCGTGAGCGTGTCGCCGTCAAAAATCCAAGGAAACACCACATTGTTCACCAGTACCGCCAGTCCGGCGAGGATGAAAATCGGCATCACCGTGGCGAAGGCATCGCGCAGGGAGCGAAGATGCACCTGGTTTGCCAGGCGCGCTGAGAACTCAACAAATTTATCGACATAGGACTGCATATGCGGTGTGATTTTTGTTTCAGACATAGCGGATAGTTCCCATCAATCAGTCACAAAAACGGCCCGGCAGCGTACGGCTTACATCTCGCGTCCGTTGGTATGGATAACCTGTTTTAACCACGCGTAGCTCTTCTTCGGCACGCGTTTCAGGTCTTTAAGGTCGTGGTTTTCACGGTTGACGTAGACCACGCCGTAGCGCTTACGCATGTCGCCCTGGGAGCTCAGAATGTCGATCAGACCCCAGCCGAGATACCCCATCACCTCAGCGCCATCCTCGAACATGGCGGCTTTCATGGCCTCGATATGCGCCCGGTGATAGTCGATGCGGTAGGTATCCTCAATCGGGTTCACGCCATCCCAGGATTCAATCACGCCAATGCCGTTTTCAATCGGGAACACCGGCATGCGCCAGTCGTTGGCGTAGCGGGTGATGATGGTGCGAAAACCGAGCGGATCGATCTGCCAGTTCCATTCGGTGGCTTTCAGGTACGGGTTATTTTTATCGCCGTACAGCAGGTAATTGTTCACCGGGGTTCCCTGCGGAATGGCATCGCTGTCCAGCGTTTTACTGGCGTAGTAGCTGAAGGCCATAAAGTCGTTTTGGGTTCTTGCGAACAGCGCCAGATCCTCGGCACAGTATATATCGCCAAACCCTTCCTGCTCCACCACCGCCATCACCGCCGGGCTATAGCCCTGACCAGCAAAGACGCGCAGCAGGTTCTGGTTGAGGAATTCGTCGTACTGCTGGGCGCAGAAGATATCGCGCGGTTTGCTGGTGGCCGGGTAAACCAGCTGGTGTGCCAGCATACCGCCCATCAGCTGACCCGGTTTTGTCTGGTGCAGGTATTCGGTCAGCGTCATGTGCGCCACCATGGTGTGATGCTGCAACTCGTACAGCTCGCGCAGGGTTTTCTCACCTTTCATGTAGCCGGAAATACGAAACGCTTCCGGCATATGGAAGATGTTCTGCTCGTTGAAGGTCAGCCAGTACTTCACGCGGTCGCCGAAGCAGTCGATCATCTTTTTGCCATAGCGGATAAAGGCATCCATGACGCGACGATCGTTAAAGCCGTTGTACTCCTGCGCCAGCGCCAGCGGCATATCGAAGTGATAAAGGCAGATCATCGGCTCGATACCGCGGGCGATGAGATCGTTAATAAAGCGGTCGTAAAAGGCGATGCCTTCATCGTTGAACTCGCCGTCGCCCTGCGGACAGACCCGGCTCCAGGAGATTTGAAAGCGGTAGCAGTTCATGCCCAGATCCTGCATCAGGTCGAAATCTTCCCGGTAGCGGTGGTAGGAATCGGTCGCCACTTTCCAGTCGGAGATGTTTTCCCCCGCTTCGCGAATGTCGTACACCGACATCCCCTTCCCGCCCTCATTCCATGCCCCTTCCGTCTGCATGCTGGATACCGAGTTGCCCCATAAAAAGTTGGCTGGCAGTGATTGATTCATGGTCTCTCCCTATATGACTAGTCATTTAAATTTCATGACTAGTCATATAGGCGAAGATGTAAAAGCGATCAAAGAGGAGGATCGAATTTTGTGAGCAGAGCGGGAAAAAAAGCCCCGGTGAGCGGTGCGCCACCGGGGAAAGGAGGGTTATTGCTGTGCGAGCTGATTACGACGATATTCCCCCTGCCGCTCCAGCATCCAGCCCGGATATTCGCGCGGCAGTGCGCTGACGGCATCAAGCTGTTTCAGCTCGTGTTCGCTTAAACGGATCCCGGTTGCGGCGATGTTGTCATCCAGTTGATCGACGCGTTTGGCACCAATAATGACGCTGGTCACCACCTTCTGATGCAGCAGCCACGCCAGGGCGATTTGCGCGACGGAGACGCCTTTGTTTTCGGCAATAGTGCGCATCACATCCACACAGTCGAAGGCGCGCTCTTTTTCCACCGGCGGGAAGTCAAACTCCAGACGACGGCCACCGGCTTCACTCTGCCCGTCGCGGCCATATTTTCCGCTCAGCAGGCCACCCGCCAGCGGGCTCCAGACCATCAGCCCGACGCCTTCGCTCTGCATCATTGGCACCAGTTCGCGCTCCAGATCACGTCCGGCGATGGTGTAATAGGCCTGCAGCGACGCGAAACGGGCCAGACCCAGCCGCTCGGAAATGCCCAGCGCTTTGGCGATCTGCCACGCGGCCCAGTTAGAGACACCGATGTAGCGCACGTGGCCGTGCTGCACCAGGTTATCCAGGGCATAAAGCATCTCTTCCATCGGCGTTGCGGGGTCGAAACCGTGAAGCTGGTAGAGATCGATATGGTCGAGCTGCATACGGCGCAGGCTCTCTTTCACGCTGCTGATAATGTGATAGCGTGAGCTGCCGCGTGAGTTCACCCCCGCCGTACCCGTTTCGCCAAACACTTTGGTGGCCACCACCACGTTTTCGCGCGGAATTTTCAGGTTCTTGAGTGCCTGGCCGGTGATCTCCTCCGAGCGGCCTTCGGAATAGACGTTCGCGGTGTCGATGAAGTTGATCCCGGCATCCAGCGCACGGCCCACCAGCTGCTCGGCTTCACTTTGCTGCAGCTGGCCAATCTTGCCCCACATGCCACCTTCACCGCCGAAGGTCATGGTGCCAAGGCACAGTTCAGAAACAAACAGACCGGTATTGCCCAGTTTTTGATAACGCATAAGATAGTCCTCACATGTCGTTTGATGGGTGCCTGATAGTTATACCCGCCCCCTGGCCAACGCGAATGTGGCGTTCCTGTCCGTTTCTTGCCCAATCCTCTGAATATTATCCGCGCGGGGCATCGCCAAAGACGGCGTAATCCAGTAACTGCACCTGCTGATAGGGCTCCCAGCCACCGCCAAGCGCCTTATAGAGCGCCACCAGATCGAGCGCGCTTTGCACCTGCGCCTGGGCACGCTGCTGCTCGGCCTGTGCCAGCTGACGTTGGGCGTCGAGCACGTCGATAAAGCTGGCAATCCCCTGTCGGTAGCTATCGCTGGCCAGGTCGAAGGCGTTTTGCAGCGCATCGATGGTTTTTGCCAGACCCGCTTCACGCTGCTGATCGGTGCGGTAACTCACCAGCGCATTCTCAACATCCCCCAGCGCGGTCAGTACCGTCTGGCGATAATCCAGCACCGCCGCCCCCTGTTGCGCACGCGCCACTTTCACGCTGGAGACCAGTCTTCCGCCCTGGAAGATGGGAATGGAGACCTGCGGACCAAAACTGTAGAAGTGGCTGCTCCAGTCGGTGAGCCAGTTGGATTCGCTGTTACGCAGGCCAAACTGCCCGGACAGGGTAAAGCTCGGGAACAGCTCGGCCACCGACACGCCAATTTGCGCTGTGGCGGCATGGAGATTCGCTTCCGCTTCTCGCACGTCCGGACGACGTCGCGCCAGCGTGGATGGAATACCCGTTTGCACGATATCCGGCAGCGCAGGCATCGGCTGGGCGGACTGCAATTCCGCATCCAACGCCCCCGGCGGCTTGCCGACCAGGATCGCCAGGCCGTTCATCGCCTGTCGCTCCTGCGCCTGATATTGCGGCAGTTGTGCTTCAAGATTGCCCAGTTGCGCCC
The DNA here is from genome assembly GCF_001463365.1 of Enterobacter sp. 50793107. Taxonomy (NCBI): domain Bacteria; kingdom Pseudomonadati; phylum Pseudomonadota; class Gammaproteobacteria; order Enterobacterales; family Enterobacteriaceae; genus Enterobacter; species Enterobacter sp. 50793107. Next base: position 16,035 of record NZ_LNII01000079.1, read on the forward strand.
GCGCATTTTCTACGTCCATCTGCGGCGACAACCCGCCCCGCTGGCGACTTTCGGTCAGATCCAGCGTTTGCTGCGCACTTTTAATCTGGGTGTTCAGCGTGGCAATAATGCTCTGCGCCCCGCGCAGCTGGAGCCAGGCGCGCGCCACTTCGGCTTCAAGGGAGACCAGCGCGTCGTTACGCTGCTCAATAGCGGCTTTCTGCTGCGCTTCAGCAGCTTCAACCTGACGGCGAACTTTGCCCCAGAGATCAATCTCCCACTGGGCGTCGAAGCTGCCCTGGTAGAGGTTGATCGGCTGCGTCAGCGGTCCTAACGCACCCCTGAGTTCCGGATCGACGTTATCAAGCTGGTCGTAGACCCCATGAGACTTCAACTCACCTTCCAGGCCGAGCTGCTGGCGCGTCGCCTGCAGATTGCCGTTGACCGACGGATAAAACGCCCCGCCCGCCTGGTTAATCTGTTCGCGCGCACCAGCGATGCGCAGCACCGTTTGTTGCAGGGACAAATTCCCGGCGATGGCGCGTTCAATCAGACTGTCGAGCTGCGGCGAGCCGAACGTTTTCCACCAGCGCGGGTTAGTCGCAGCGGAGGTGGTTTGTGATTTCACCGTGCTGTCGCCTTTATCGTTCCAGTGCGTGACGGCAGGCGGTGCAGGCGGCTGGTAATCCGGCCCCACGGCGCAACCTGCCAGCAGCATCATTATCATCAGGGGGTGTAAACGTCTGTGTATCATCAATGTGCTCCTGCACTCCCCTCGCTCTTAACCGGCGAGAGCAACAAACAAAACGGAATCAGGACCAGCGCCACCACGCTCAGAATGGTGAATACGTCGATATAGGCCAGGAAGCGCGACTGCTCAATCATGGTCTGGTACATGCGCCCGGTGGCAATGCCGGTCGGGTCGCCGACCTGAGTGGTAAAGTTCTGGATCGCCTGCGCGCTTTCGCGGATCGCCTGCTGGAACTGCTCGTTAAACGGCGAGGCGTGGTACGCAAGGTGCGCGCTGTGGGCCTGCGAGCGCTCGGTGATGACCGCCGTGGAAAGCGATATGCCAATCGAACCCGCAACGTTACGGAACATGGTGAACAGCGCCGCGGCATCCGCGTTCAGCCGCCTCGGGATAGAAATAAACGCAATGGTGGTCAGCGGGACAAACAGGAACCCCAGCCCAATCGACTGGGCGCTGCGGAACAGCACCAGCGTTTCGAAGTCGATATCCGGGGTGAGCGTGCGCGACCAGAAGAACGACACAGCCAGACAGGTAAAGCCAAAGGCGATGATCCAGCGCGTCTGCACCACCGGCATCAGCTTCAGGACCAGCGGGATGGTCAATACAATCAACACTGCGCCGGGCGACAGCACCAGCCCGGACCAGGTGGCGGTATAGCCCAGATCCTGCTGCGCCAGCTGCGGGATCACCACCGAGCTGCCGTAAAGGATCATCGCCATCCCCGCCATCAGCAGGCTGGAGATGGTAAAGTTGCGGTCCTTCATGCAGTGCAGATCAACAACCGGTTTTTTGGCATACATCAGCCAGTAAATGGCGCCAATGATGCCGACCAGCGTTAACACCGCAAAGGTGCGAATAAAGTTCGAGTAGAACCAGTCATCATCCTCGCCCCGGTCGAGCATCACCTGCAGACAGCCGAGGCCAAGCGCGATCAGGCCGATCCCCGTCCAGTCGATAGTCAGCTTCTCTTTGGCTTTACTCTCCCAGGGTGGATCTTCCAGCAGCTGGTAGATCGCCAGCACCGTCACTATCCCCACCGGGATGTTGATAAAGAACACCCAGCGCCAGGAGTAGTTGTCAGTGATCCAGCCCCCGAGCGTCGGGCCGAGTACCGGCGCAACGATAATGGCGATGGAGGAGAGACCAAACGCTTTACCCCTGTCTTCCGGTTTAAAGTAGTCAAGCAGCACCGACTGCTGCGTGGGCTGCAGGCCGCCGCCAAAAAAGCCCTGCATCACACGGAACAAGATGATTTGCCACAGCTCGGTCGCGATCCCGCACAGGAATGAGCAGACGGTGAACATCACGATGCAAATCAGGAAGAACTGCTTGCGGCCAAACACCCGGCTGAGAAACGCCGAGATGGGCAGGACGATGCCGTTAGCCACCAGGTAGCTGGTTAATACCCAGGTGGACTCGTCATAGCTGGACGAGAGCGAGCCCGCCACGTGCGGCAGCGCCACGTTGACGATGGTGGTGTCGAGGATCTCCATAAACACCGCCAGCGTGACGACAATCGCCACCGCCCACGGATTGCTGGCGGGCTTCCAGTTGTCGTGGCTGTGATCCGTCATTCCACGGTGACCTTCGGTTCTACCGACAGCCCCAGCGGCAGCGGTTTGTTCGGATCCAGCCCTTTATCAATCACAATTTTCACCGGCACGCGCTGGACAATTTTAACAAAGTTGCCGGTGGCGTTTTCCGACGGGAACGCCGAGAAACGCGAGCCGCTGCCCTGCTGGATACTGTCGACATGGCCTTCAAGCGCCATATCTGGCCAGGCATCGACGGAAACCTCCACCTTATCGCCTGGCTTCATGCGCTCAAGCTGAGACTCTTTAAAGTTGGCCACCACCCAGACGTTGGGTGAGACCAGCGAGAACAGCGCCGTGCCCGCCTGCACCAGCGTACCCGGCTGCACGTTGCGCTTAGTGACAAACCCGTCGAACGGGGCGCGAACTTCGGTGTAAGAGAGGTTGAGGTTAGCGGTTTCCAGCTGCGCTTTAGCCTGATCGACCTGGCGCTCACGCGCTTCGACGTTGGTCTCCTGCTGGCGGATTTGCAGCTGTACCTGCTCCGCCACTTCCAGCTGGGCCTGCGCGCTTGCCAGAGCGGCCTGTGCACTTCGCAGCTGGGCGTTGGCGGAATCAATGCTTTGTTGGGTGGTTGCACGCGGATCGACCCCGCGCTGGCGGCGATACTCCGCCTGCGCGTTGGCGAGGTCTGCCTGCGCTTTCAGCACCTGCGCTTTGGCTTCGTCGCGCTGGGCGGGGTATTGCACTTTCGAGAGCGCCAGCTGTGCCTGGGCCTGATGCAGCTGCGCAATAGCCAGGCCAAGCTGGGCCTGAGCCTGATCGCGCTGGGCGGTGGTATCACGCGGATCGATAACCACCAGCAGATCGCCCTTTTTCACGCGCTGGTTATCACGCACATGTAGCGCCGTGACATAACCCGCCGTTTTAGGGGCAATCGTCACCACATCGCCGTCGGTAAAGGCGTCGTCAGTTGTCTCTTCGTTACGGGTTAAAAACCACCAGACCAGCGCCACGATGACCATCACCACCACGACAATGCCGAGGATAATTAACGGTTTTTTGCCCGGACGCTTACGCTCATTATTGTTTTTGTCCTGCTCGTCAGCAGGCGTGTTTTGATCTTCAGCCATAGTTCAGCAACGGTCCTGTCAGTGAGCGGCATCACACTATGCCGTTCACTAAAACTAGGACGTTGCTATACGTTTGCCAGGAAAAACTGACAAATTGCGCACTATATGAGAAGGAATAATCCGAAACCGATCGCCGCAGCCCAGAGCAGCATGGGGATCGACCAGAGATGGAAGCGCCACCAGATGCGGCGATCGTTCGCCATCCGCAGGGCAATCAGGTTGGCCAGCGAGCCGGGCAGCAGACCAAACCCGCCGATGTTAACCGCCCAGGCCAGAAGCGAGTCCGGCGGAACGTAGTTGAGCAGTAAAATGGTAGAAGGCACGTTGCTGATGACCTGCGAGAGGCCAATCGCCGTCAGCCACAGCCCCGGTTGCGACAGACCGCTGACGCTATGCAGCACGTGTTGCAGCACCGGGAGCTGGATAAGCAGATGCACGTCGATGAACATCACCATAAAGACCAGCAGCAACGTCCAGTCCACGCTCACCAGCACGCGTCGCGCCAGCACGACAAAACCAGCCGCCACGAGCAGCACACCCGCCAGTTCATACCGCAGCTCCAGCGCAAACAGAAAGACGATATACAGCCCCAGGCAACTCCAGACCAGACGAGGCTGCCACTGCGGGCCGGTTGTGCCGCTGTGGTATTGCAGTTTTTTATCCGGGAAGGCAAACCAGCAGACCGCCAGCAGCGACGCCATCATCACCAGCGCCAGCGGCGCCATCTGCCAGGTAAAGGCGGCGAACGATAACCCTGAACGTCCCCAGAGCAGAATGTTTTGCGGGTTGCCAATAGGGGTTAACAGCGAGCCCGCGTTGACGGCCAGCGCTTCAAAGATGATCAGCCGGCTCACCGGGATCTCGCACAGCTTACGCAGGGTGAGCGTCAGCGGCACGATGATAAACAGCGCCACATCGTTGGTGAGAAAGGTCGACAGCACCGCGGCGGAGAACACCATAAACAGCGACAGCCTGCGTTCGGTGGCAAACCGGCGCACCATTTTGCGCCCCAGCACGTCGAAGTAGCCGCTCAGCTCCACCCCTTTGGTGAGCATCATTAACCCGCTCAGGGTAATGATGGTGCGCCAGTCAATCGCCGCAGGCCAGGCTTGGGGCGCAAACGGCACAAAAAGGCTTAAACCTGCACCAATAATCAATAAGAGATGAAAGAAGCGATCGCGCGTGAGGGCCTGCAGTCCAGGGATTTTCATTCAGCGGAGGAACCATATTTAAGCGTAAACTCACGAAACTTCACCAGCGTCTCTTCGCTGACGTGGTGTTCCATTCCTTCCGCATCCCGACGGGCAATCTCCGGGCTTACGCCCAGCACCAGCAAAAAGTTCTCCACCAGCTGGTGGCGCTCGCGGCTCTCCTGCGCCAGCTTCTCCCCTTCCGGCGTCAGAAAGACGCCGCGCCACGGGATCATTTCGATTAAGCCGACGGAGGCCAGACGTTTTAACATCTTCGCAACGGTTGGCTGCGAAACCCCCAGCCTGGCCGCCATATCAACCTGACGTGCTTCCCCGACCTCGCGAATCAGATCGGAAATCAGCTCAACATAATCATCAATCAGTTCACGTCGGTGGGCTTCACGCACCTGACGAAAACCTTCGACGTGCTCTTCCACATTCACCAGTTGCGTCGTTTTTCTGATTGTTGGCTTACCTGCGCGACGGTTCATTGTACTTCCTCAGTGGGGTGACGCTTCCAGCGCCCGGTATCGAGAGCGCACATTGTAAACCATACCTCTACAAGCACAAAAAATTAACGAAATAGCCATAGCTATACAATATAGCCTGTGCTATATCTGTATGTAATGCAGTCACCCTTCACGGATCGAAGGGATCAAAAATCAGGAGGTCTTATGAACGAATTCAAGAGGTGTATGACCGTGTTTACTCACTCCCCCTTCAGGGTGCGCTTAATGCTGTTGAACATGCTGTGCGATATGTTTAACAACAAGCCACATCAGGACGACAAACCTTCCCACTAAGCGGCGTTGCGGTACGCCGCTTCATTTTGCCGTCATATTCCCGCTGTAAACTGGCCTCCGGCCGCCCTATTCCCGGTTTTTTTTACGGATTTGCAATCCTCTTCGCAAAACATCTGCTTAGCAACGGTTGATATTATTTAGCGCTCGCACTATCTTCTTGCAGCCCTGCACAATTTGCGGCTCGCTGAAGCGGACCCTCATTCCCTCTCCACGCACTGTCAGGCAGGTTATGACCCTTGACGCCAGGGTGAGCACATGGCGTTTTTATGCATGATAGTGACCTATGAATTTAACCCTGATAGACACCGTTGTTACCCGCAGTCGGGCCTTAAGTCCGTGGACGGCATTCTACTTTTTACAATCCTTGCTGATTAACTTTGCGCTGGGTTACCCCTTCAGCCTGCTGTATGCCGTTGCATTTACCTGCATTCTGCATTTGCTGTGGCGTACCGCGCCGCGCGCGCAAAAAACGTTAGTGGGCATCTGCTCCCTGATTGCAGCGCTCTATTTCCCGTTTGGTCAGGCTTACGGTTCGCCAAACTTTAATACCCTGCTGGCGCTGCACTCGACCAACATGGAAGAGTCGACCGAGATCCTGACGATCTTCCCGTGGTACAGCTACGTGGTCGGCCTCTTTATTTTTGCGCTTGGCGTTATAGCGGTGCGTCGTAAACCCGATGAGAAAAAAGCGTGGGGAAAAATAGAGACGCTGTGCCTGGCATTCAGCGTAGTGACCTTCTTTGTCACCCCCGTGCAAAACCTGGCCTGGGGCGGCGTGTTCAAGCTGAAGGATACCGGCTACCCGGTGTTCCGCTTTGTAAAAGACGTTGTCGTCAATAACCAGGAAGTTCTCGACGAGCAGGCGCGCATGGCTGAGCTCTCCAATATGAAAGACACCTGGAACGTGCTGGCGGTGAAGCCGAAGTACCATACCTATGTGGTCGTCATCGGCGAAAGCGCACGCCGCGATGCGATGGGCGCGTTCGGCGGACACTGGGATAACACGCCGTTCGCCAGCTCCGTCAACGGTACCCTGTTTACCGATTATATTGCGGCCAGCGGCTCGACGCAGAAATCGCTCGGCCTGACCCTGAACCGCGTTGTCGACGGCAAACCACAGTATCAGGATAACTTTGTCACGCTGGCAAACCGTGCCGGTTTTCAGACGTGGTGGTTCTCTAATCAGGGGCAAATTGGCGAATACGATACCGCCATTGCCAGCATCGCGAAGCGTGCCGATGAAGTGCAGTTCCTGAAAAACGGGGATTTTGAAGCCGATAAAAATACCAAAGACGAAGCATTGCTCAAGATGACGGCACAGGTTTTTGCCACGCAGCGTACGCAGCCACAGCTGATCGTCCTGCACCTGATGGGTTCGCACCCTCAGGCCTGTGACCGCACGCAGGGGAAATACGCCGAGTTTGTGCAATCTAAAGAGACCTCTTGCTATCTGTACACCATGACGCAAACCGACGAACTGCTCAGCAAGCTGTACGATCAGCTACGTAATACGGGTGAGAGTTTCTCGATGGTTTATTTCTCGGATCACGGGCTGGCGTTTAAAGAGCGCGGTAAAGAGGTGCAGTATCTGGCGCACGACGATAAATTCCAGCAAAACTTCCAGGTACCGTTTATGGTGTTATCGAGTGATGACAAGAAGCATCGTATTATCACCGCGCGCCGCTCGGCCAATGATTTCCTGACGTTCTTCTCGCAGTGGACGGGGATTTCAGCAGAGCAGATCAAAAATGCTTACCCGTTTATCTCAAACAAGAAAGCTCCCCCAGTGTACGTTACCAACTTCAAGTTACAGAAAGTTGACTATAACCATTTGGGTACGGATATTTTCGATATAAAGAGTAAGTAAGCTGTGCGGTCTGATGCCCCCATCCTGGCCCTCTCTCACAGGAGAGGGAAAAAACACTAAAAACGGCAACCCTTGGTTGCCGTTTTGCTTTTACCATGCAAAAAAAAATCCGCCACATGGGCGGATTTTTTACTGGCTCACCGAAGTGATTAGAAGCGGTAACCTACGCCCGCGATCCAGGTGCCAACGTCAACGTTGCGGATACGGCTCTGCTCATAGGAGAAGTCCAGAGCAACGTCTTCGATTGGGTTGAACTGCAGACCCGCGCCATAGGAGAAGCCGTAGTCGCTGTTGCTTGCTGTGCGGTTCAGACCCTGGTTTTCGGTCTGCTGGAATTTACCGTAGCCAACACCTACAACACCGTAGATGCTTGCCCAGTCGTTGATACGGTAAGCTGGACCAGCGGTGATGCCGTAGTACTGGCCTTTGTTGTATGCGCCGTTTTCAGAACGATCTTTCTCGGTGTAGGTGAAAGAACCGATCACGCCCAGTGGGTTGTTATCCTGCTCGTAACGATACTTCAGGTTGAAACCGTTAGCTTTGTTCATTACGCCCTGCATATCGCTCTGAGCGTAACCACCGGTAACAGTGGAAGTAGCAGCTACAGCGGTACCTGCGGAAACAGCCAGTACAGCGGCCAGTGCTGAAAGACATGCAATTTTTTTCATAACCACCTCAAATGTGCTTCAAGTAAATCCGTAAGTTTTAAATATATCAAAAAAATTTGCGAAACTCTTTGTGATTCGTGATGTCTAACGGGACCTTTCCTGTAACAGAACGTTTCCAGCATCAGTTATCTTGTTCAAATCACAAAGGATTTCTGTTGCTAAATACTCATACTGCGCGTCAACGCCGTTACATTCATCCAGATTATTCCTAATCTGACAGGCGATAAAACCAGCAACGCTTATCCATTTTACGGATTTTCCCTGGTTTTTTTTCAACAGTAGCTCAACCGTTGCGCCATATTTCAATTACACTGCGGCTTTTACCCTATTTGACAAAAATTGACAGGAGAAAGGATGCCAGGGATATCCCGCACGTCATCGGTCTGGATGCCGGTTGCTGTAATTCTGATTGCGATGCTGTCCATACAGAGTGGCGCGTCCCTCGCGAAATCGCTCTTTCCACTGGTAGGCGCACCGGGGGTGACTGCCCTGCGTATCGCTTTGGGTACCCTGATCCTCGTGGTCATTTTTAAACCCTGGCGGTTGCGCGTCAAAAAAGAGCAGCGCCTCCCGCTGCTTTTCTACGGGCTGGCGCTGGGGGCCATGAACTATATGTTCTATCTCTCTATCCAGACCATTCCGCTGGGGATTGCCGTCGCGCTGGAATTTACCGGCCCGCTGGCGGTGGCCCTTTTCTCCTCCCGACGGCCTGTCGATTTTATCTGGGTGGTGCTAGCGGTTGTGGGGTTGTGGTTCCTCTTGCCACTGGGCCAGAGCGTCTCTGAAATCGACCTGACGGGTGCCGCGCTGGCTCTGGGCGCCGGAGCCTGCTGGGCGGTGTATATCCTTACGGGTCAGCGCGCTGGCGAAGAGCACGGCCCGGCGACCGTCGCGCTGGGCTCGCTCATTGCCGCCATCATCTTTGTTCCGCTGGGTATGGCTCAGGCGACGGACTCTATCTGGCAGTGGTCAGTAATGCCGGTGGGTTTTGCTGTCGCCATCCTCTCAACGGCTCTGCCTTATTCACTGGAGATGATTGCCCTCACGCGGCTGCCGACGCGCATCTTCGGTACCCTGATGAGCATGGAGCCTGCACTGGCCGCCATCTCCGGTATGGTATTCCTCGGGGAAACCCTCACATTTACCCAGACGCTGGCGCTGTGCTCCATTATTGCGGCGTCGATGGGGTCAACGCTCACCATGCGCCCTGAGCCAAAAGTTGAGAAAGTGGACATCCGCTAATACCGTATATTCTGCATGGCCTCGGTGCCATGCAGAATAAAGGCCAGTTCTGTATTATTTATAATTTCTTACATTCTTCGTCATCGAAAAGTCATATTTCCCTCGCCCTTAATGGTAAATAGAGAATTAAGATTGATCTGTGTCAATTTTAAAAAATACCATACAGTTCAAGCAGTTAATAATTCAACTCCCTTCTTGCTATTAAACCAATAGGCACAGCCAAACCGCAGGGAAAAAATCCGGTGCTATACTTAGTTCCGTAATTACCTGGGACATAAACATCAAGAGGATATGAGATTATGAGTACCGCTAAACTGGTGAAAACGAAAGCGTCTAATCTGCTTTATACCCGTAACGATGTATCGGACAGCGACAAAAAAGCAACGATTGAGTTGCTGAATCGCCAGGTGATCCAGTTCATCGATCTTTCGCTGATCACCAAACAGGCCCACTGGAATATGCGCGGTGCAAACTTTATTGCCGTTCATGAAATGCTGGATGGCTTCCGCACAGCACTGGTCACCCACCTGGACACCATGGCCGAACGCGCCGTGCAGTTAGGCGGTGTGGCGTTGGGTACCACGCAGGTGATTAACAGCAAAACGCCACTGAAAAGCTATCCGCTGGATATTCACACCGTTCAGGATCACCTAAAAGAGCTGGCAGACCGTTATGCGATTGTGGCTAACGACGTGCGTAAAGCGATTAGCCAGGCTAAAGACGAAGATACTGCGGATATCTTCACCGCCGCGTCTCGCGACCTGGATCAATTCCTGTGGTTTATCGAATCTAACATCGAATAATCCATACGAATTTTCTATCAAACCCTCGCCTCCGGTGAGGGTTTTGCACATTTATGGTGCACACTTTTCCACTGAGACGCTGCAAACGTGAAAGAAATGTAATAATCACCTCACACAACCGTTAACGGAAGATTGTTTTTTCATCATTATTTGCGCTAAATATCTCCCCGTCAGTTGAGCCAAACGACGCGCACCAAAACGGTGCTCCACCTTGGTGCAATCAGACATCATTGCCACGTTTATTGTGCAATGCATGACATCCTCCCCTTTGCAAAACAACAGCTTGTAAAGTTGGCACGATTTTTTCATTGTGCCTGTCGTTCTCGCAGGGGATCGCCCCGTGGATATAAAAGGAAATGCTATGAAGTCTGTATTAAAAGTTTCACTGGCTGCACTTACCCTGGCTTTTGCGGTCTCTTCTCAGGCCGCCGATAAACTGGTTGTAGCCACCGACACGGCGTTTGTTCCGTTTGAATTCAAACAGGGTGATAAATACGTTGGTTTTGATGTGGATCTGTGGGCCGCAATCGCAAAAGAACTCAAACTGGATTACACCCTGAAGCCAATGGACTTCAGCGGTATCATCCCGGCACTGCAAACCAAAAACGTAGACCTGGCCCTGGCAGGCATCACCATTACTGATGAGCGTAAAAAAGCGATCGACTTCTCTGACGGCTACTACAAAAGCGGCCTGCTGGTGATGGTCAAAGCTGACAATAACGATGTTAAAAGCGTGAAAGATCTCGACGGTAAAGTGGTGGCGGTGAAGAGCGGCACCGGCTCCGTTGATTACGCGAAAGCGAACATCAAAACCAAAGATCTGCGCCAGTTCCCGAACATCGATAACGCCTATATGGAACTTGGCACCAACCGTGCTGACGCGGTTCTGCACGATACGCCTAACATCCTCTATTTCATCAAAACCGCAGGTAACGGTAAGTTCAAAGCGGTCGGTGAGTCTCTGGAAGCACAGCAGTACGGTATTGCCTTCCCGAAAGGCAGCGACGACCTGCGTACGAAAGTTAACGGCGCGCTGAAAACCCTGAAAGAGAACGGCACGTATAACGAAATCTACAAAAAATGGTTCGGTACCGAGCCTAAATAATTTTACCTGAATTCAGGTTTGTAACGCCCGGTGACGCTCACGCTTACCGGGCCTACGTTTTTCGTTTTTCACCACGGTATACAGGAATACATCATGCAGTTTGACTGGAGCGCCATCTGGCCTGCCATTCCTCTCTTGCTTGAAGGCGCTAAAATGACCCTGTGGATTTCGGTCCTCGGTCTGGTTGGCGGGTTGATTATCGGTCTTGTCGCCGGTTTCGCCCGCACCTACGGTGGCTGGATTGCAAACCACATCGCACTGGTTTTCATCGAAGTGATCCGCGGCACGCCTATTGTCGTACAGGTCATGTTCATCTACTTCGCCCTGCCAATGGCCTTCACCGACCTGCGCATCGACCCGTTCAGCGCCGCCGTCGTGACCATTATGATCAACTCAGGTGCCTACATCGCGGAAATTACGCGCGGTGCGGTGCTGTCGATTCATAAAGGCTTCAGTGAAGCGGGTCTGGCGTTAGGTCTTTCGCGTCGCGAAACCATCCGTCACGTAATTCTGCCTCTGGCGCTGCGCCGCATGCTGCCGCCGCTGGGCAACCAGTGGATCATCAGTATCAAAGACACGTCGCTGTTCATCGTTATTGGCGTTGCTGAACTGACCCGCCAGGGCCAGGAGATCATTGCTGGCAACTTCCGTGCGCTGGAAATCTGGAGTGCGGTAGCCGTTGTCTACCTGATTATCACTCTGGTTCTTAGCTTCGTTCTGCGTCGTCTTGAAAGAAGGATGAAAATCCTGTGATTGAATTTAAAAACGTATCCAAGCACTTTGGTCCAACCCAGGTGCTGCACAATATCGATCTGAGCATCAAACAGGGTGAAGTGGTTGTCATTATCGGGCCCTCTGGCTCCGGTAAATCCACGCTGCTGCGCTGCATCAATAAGCTGGAAGAGATCACCAGTGGCGATCTGATCGTCGATGGTCTGAAGGTGAATGATCCGAAAGTGGACGACCGTCTGATTCGTCAGGAAGCGGGCATGGTGTTCCAGCAGTTTTACCTGTTCCCGCACCTGACGGCGCTGGAAAACGTAATGTTTGGCCCGCTGCGCGTACGCGGTGCCAACAAAGCGGCGGCGGAAGCGCTGGCTAAAGATCTGCTGGCGAAAGTGGGCCTCGCAGAACGTGCTCACCACTACCCTTCTGAACTTTCCGGTGGACAACAGCAGCGTGTGGCTATCGCCCGCGCGCTGGCGGTTAAACCGAAAATGATGCTGTTTGATGAGCCAACCTCCGCACTCGACCCGGAGCTGCGCCACGAGGTGCTGAAAGTCATGCAGGATCTGGCCGAAGAGGGCATGACGATGGTGATCGTGACCCACGAAATCGGCTTCGCCGAGAAAGTGGCGTCCCGCCTTATCTTCATTGATAAAGGCCGTATCGCAGAAGACGGTAACCCGCAGGCGCTGATTGCAAACCCGCCAAGCCAGCGTTTGCAGGAGTTTCTGCAGCACGTCTCCTGATTACCAGACCTCTGAAATGCAAAGCCGGGCATGCCCGGCTTTTTTACGCCAGATTGTTCCCAAAACACGCCCTCCGCTCCCTGCCCTCTATACTTATCATTTTGTTCGACATTTTCACCGGAGGGCACCGTGCCGTGGATCCTGCTGTTGTTGCTTAGCTTGTTTAGTGCGCCATCGATAGCCGTTGCTATCCCCGGCGTCACCACCGGAACGTCCACTGCGCAGCAAAAAACGCCTCCATCGGAACCGGATGCAGAAGAGAAAAAAGCCGCCTACAGTGCCCTTGCCGATGTGCTGGAAAACGACACCTCCCGGCAAGAGTTAGTCGATCAGCTGCGAAAAATTGCCGCCACACCGCCCCAGGAGCCCGTTCCAACCATCACCCCGCCGCCGGTAGAAGAGCAAAAAACGGTGCTGGAAAATGTGACTGAGGTTAGCCGCCACTATGCCGATGCCCTCTCCTCGCGCTTTGCCCAGCTCTATCGCAACCTGATGGGCTCTTCGCACAAGCCCTTTAACCCCCGTACGTTTACCGCGGCTGCCACGCAATTTTTACTGCTGGCGTCCGCCGTCTTCATTTTTTACTGGCTGGTGCGCCTGTGCGCGTGGCCCCTGTACCGAAAAATGGGGCAATGGGGTCGCAAGAAGAATCAGCAGAAAAGCAGCTGGTTGCATCTGCCGCTGATGATCGCCGCCGCGTTTATCATTGATTTACTGCTGCTGGCGCTGACGTTGTTTACAGGGCAATTGCTGGCCGACAGGCTGAATACCGGCAACAAAACTATCGCCTTCCAGCAGGCGCTGTTTCTGAATGCCTTCGCCGTAATTGAGTTCTTTAAGGCGCTGCTGCGGCTGATATTTTGCCCACGCGTGCCGGATCTTCGCCCTTTCACTATTCGGGATAGCAGCGCCAGATACTGGGCGCTGCGTCTGAGCGTGCTCAGCGGGTTGATTGGTTATGGTCTGCTGGTGGCCGTGCCAATTATCTCCAACCAGGTGAACGTCCAGTCTGGTGCGCTGGCGAATGTGCTGATTATGATCTGCATTACCGTCTGGGCGCTCTACCTCATCTTCCGTAACAAAAAGACGATCACCGAGAGCTTGCTGCATCTGGCCGACCGTTCCCTTTCGTTCTTTAGCCTCTTTATTCGCGCTTTTGCCCTGGTGTGGCACTGGCTGGCCAGCACTTACTTCATTGTGCTGTGCTTCTTCTCGCTGTTCGATCCCGGCAACAGCCTGAAATTTATGATGGGTGCCACGTTTAAAAGCCTGGCCATTATTGGCGTCGCGGCCTTTGTTTCCGGCCTGCTCTCTCGCTGGCTATCGAAAACCATTACCTTGTCTGCTCAGGTCCAGCGCAATTACCCGGAGCTGCAAAAACGGGTGAACGGCTGGCTTTCGGTTTCACTGAAGGTGGCGCGCATTCTCACCGTCTGTGTGGCGATTATGCTGCTGCTCAATGCCTGGGGACTGTTCGATTTCTGGAACTGGCTGCACAACGGCGCGGGGGAAAAGACCGTTGATATTTTAATTCGTATCGCGCTGATCCTGTTCTTCTCTGCCGTAGGCTGGACGCTGCTGGCCAGCCTGATTGAGAACCGCCTGGTCTCTGACATTCACGGCAGGCCGCTGCCAAGCGCGCGTGCCCGCACCTTGCTCACCCTGTTCCGCAACGCGCTGGCGGTTATCATCAGTACCATCACGATTATGATTGTGCTTTCGGAAATCGGCGTGAATATCGCGCCACTGCTGGCCGGTGCGGGTGCGCTGGGTCTGGCTATCTCCTTCGGCTCGCAGACGCTGGTGAAGGACATTATCACCGGTATCTTTATTCAGTTTGAAAACGGCATGAACACCGGGGATCTGGTGACCATCGGGCCGCTGACCGGCACCGTTGAGCGAATGTCGATTCGATCCGTCGGCGTGCGCCAGGACACCGGGGCGTACCATATTATTCCGTGGTCATCGATAACCACCTTCGCCAACTTCGTCCGGGGTATTGGCTCGGTGGTGGCAAATTACGATGTCGATCGTCATGAAGATGCCGATAAAGCCAAACAGGCGCTGCGGGATGCGGTAGATGAGATGATGGCCATGGAGGATATTCGCGGCCTGGTGATTGGCGAGCCGTCGTTTGCCGGTATTGTCGGGCTGACCAACACCGCCTTTACCCTGCGCGTGTCGTTCACTACCCAGCCGCTCAAACAGTGGACGGTACGTTTTGCCCTCGACAGCATGGTGAAAAAACACTTTGATATGGCGGATGTGCGTATGCCGGTGCAGACGTATCAGGTGCTGCCGCCGCCTGCCTCGCCGCTCCCTCCGCAGGAGCCGACGCTGTAACCGAGCCGGGTGGCGGCTTCGCCTTACCCGGCTTACGACGGCGTGCTATTTGCGACGTTTGTTATCGTCCGTAAACGTCCAGGCAATAAAGCGGCTCTGTTTTTGTCCCTGCGCCATCTCTTTTTTCACCACCTTCACGGCACCGGCTTCGGTCAGCGCGCGGTAGAGCGGCGGCAGGTTATCGCCGCGCGAAACCAGGGTGGTAAACCATTTCACCTGACGGGCAAACTGTTTACTTTCCGCGATCATGCGCAGGATAAACGCCACCTCGCCCCCTTCGCACCACAGCTCCTGCTGCTGGCCTCCGAAGTTGAGCGCGCCATCTTCAGCCTGACCCAGATTGCGACGCTTACGTTCGCTCCCGGCCCGGGCGGCAGCCGCTGAATCATGGAATGGCGGGTTGCAGAGGGTGGCGTCGTAGTGCTCGTTCTTGTGGATAATGCCGTTGAAAATAGAGGCGGCATCTTTCTGACGGCGTAAGCGAATAGACCGACTTAAGCCAGGATTGGCATTAATGATCGCCTGCGCGCTGGCAAACGCCTCAGCGCCAATTTCGCTCCCGGTAAAGCGCCAGTGATATTCATGCACTCCGATGAGCGGATAAATCAGATTCGCGCCGGTCCCAATATCCAGAACCGTGGCCTGCTGAGGAATAACGCCGCCACGATCGTCAGCCAGAAGATCGGCAAGATAGTGGAGATAATCGGCACGCCCCGGCACGGGCGGGCAGAGAAAGCCTTCCGGGATATCCCAGTGCGTAACGCCGTAAAAATGCGCCAGCAGGGCTTTATTCAGCATTTTTACCGCCTGCGGGTCGGCAAAGTTGACCGAAGGCTCACCGGCTGGGGTCTGCACGATGTAGTCCTGCAGCGGAGGGCAGCTCTGGCATAACGCCTTCATGTCATAGCGGCTGCGGTGGCGATTTCGCGGGTGTAATCCCGGCTTGGAAGTCATGGCATTCTCCTTTAAACAGCGGCGTAAGATACCCTGTGCGGGAGCAACGGTAAATATCTCTCTGCTGTGCGCAAAAAAACGCCATAAATCAGTGACCTTTATGTCGCTGATCTGTCAGCGAATTGTCAATTTATATCGTTCAAAAAATAAGCAGATCATCATCAAATTTTTGCGCTAAATCACACTCGTCAGGCTTCTAAACTTAAAGGGAATCACCTGTTGTTTCCCCCTGAGGATGTGATTATGAAAAAATACCTGACTCTTGTTGTTATCGCTGGCGCGCTGGCGAGTGCGTCATTTTCTGCCATGGCCGTTCAGTCACTGACCGAAAGTACCGATACCAGCCAGCTGCGCCCCGCAGGCACCGTCTCGGTAAGCCGTGCAAGTAACCTTGACGATCTGCAAAACAAGCTGGCCGAAAAAGCGCGCGAAGAAGGTGCGAAAGGCTTCGTGGTGAATTCCGCTGGCGGCGATAACCATATGTATGGCACAGCAACCATCTATAAATAAGTTCCCCTTCCGAGAACCACTGCATCTGGCTGACAGATGCAGTTCTCACCTCCCGTCTTGACTGTACGTTTTTTGACCCCACATTAATAAGATACACACCGAACGTGAGGATAAGCCATGGCTTCCGGATGGGCGAATGATGACGCCGTTAACGAACAGATCAACAGTACCATTGAAGATGCCGTTGCCCGTGCTCGCGGTGAAATTCCGCGCGGGGAAAGTTTAACGGAATGTGAAGAGTGCGGAGAAACGATTCCGGAAGCGCGCCGTAAAGCCATGCCCGGCGTACGGTTATGCGTCTCCTGCCAGCAGAATAAAGATTCAAAGAATAAATCACATTCAGGATATAATCGCAGAGGATCGAAAGACAGCCAGTTACGTTGACTTTCCTTTACCGAAGTTCACCGCGCAAGCGATTTCCTTTACGCTCACGATTTTTTAACAGGCGCGTAGCAAAATGTGCCATGAATCATGCGTCTGTAAACCGGAGCGACAAGAACTGTAAATTGCCCTTCTGAATTTATTAATATTCAATAAGTTATTTGTCATTCAATTTTTTTGAGCAACCACGTCAATTCTCTTCGATTTTATCTGCCAAAAAAAAACGTGATACTTATCACATCGACGGAACATCGTCCCCTTAACAGAAAAACCTGCGAGAGATTAATTATGAAAACCATCAAATATGCTGTTGCTGCTGTTGCCCTGTCCGCTCTGTCTTTTGGCGCTTTCGCTGTAGAGCCCGTTTCTTCTGCTCAGGCACAGAACATGAATAAAGTAGGTGTGGTGAGTGCTGATGGCGCAACCACGCTGGACGGTCTGGAAGCCAAACTGGCTGAGAAAGCGGCAGCGGCCGGTGCAAGCGGATACACCATTACCTCCGCTAACGGCAATAACAAGCTGAGCGGTACCGCGGTTATCTACAAATAATCGACTGAATTAATGCTCCACCCTCACCATACCCTCTGGTGAGCTGCTCCAACCCTCATTGACCCTGTTGTTACCCTTGCTTGCCCGTCCGCCACTGGACGGGCTTTTTTTTGCCTAAAACGCCTGTTCCACACGGGCCAACCCCGCCTGGACATACTCCACTTCTCCGGTTGCCAGCAGGCAGCAGGCCATTTGCAGCTTAAGGGCGTGCGGAACAGGGACATTGCCGGCCAGACACTGCTCAATCCAGTGCGCAGTCGTGTGCGGATCTTTTGCCTCCGGCAACACCACATCCACATTCTCTTCACCCCGCTCCAGCACGGGTCGCGTGCCGGCGGCATCAATCAGCACCAGCTGCGGGCAGCGCTGCGGATTGGCATAAACTTCCCCTTCGGTGCCGTGCATCAGCAGCGCCCTGCCGCCGATATCTTCAAAGAACTTGCCCACCCGCGTGACATACTCCGGGTGCGATACGCTGGAGAGGCGCAGGGCATCCGCTTCACCAAACGGCGTCGCCAGTTTCGCCAGGGTGTGCGCACTGTTGCGCACGCCCATGCGCCAGCGCATATCCAGCTGTTTTTCCAGCGGTGGACAGAGCGCCTTAACCGGAATAAAGACCGGCTGATGACCATCCAGCTTTGCCTGTGCCTGTCCAGCGTGCAGGGTCGGCTCGATACCTAACATGCCAAAAATGGTCTCCGTCAGGACGCGAGTCGGATCTTCGCTAACGCCATGAACAACCACCGGGAACCCGAGCTTATGCAGCAGAATAGCCAGCAGCGGCGTCAGATTCGCCTGTTTGCGCGCGCCGTTGTAGGTAGGGATGACAATCGGCATCGGTCTGGCTACCGGTGGCGTTAAGCGCAGCGTTTGCGCCTGCATCGCGTCATAGAAACCGCGCATCTCCGCTTCGCCTTCACCTTTAATGCGTAGCGCAATCAGGATACCGCCCATCTCCAGATCGGGCACGTCGCCGTTAAGCATATGGGTATACAGCGCACGGGCCGTTTCCTGATCCAGGTCGCGGGCATGATTTTTTCCCCGCCCTACCTCTTTGATAATTTTACGATAGTCCACGACATCTCTCCTTGCGGCTCTTTGCAGATACTATAGCCCTGATAAATGCCTGGCGGGTAATCATTTTCCTTTCTCTCCCGACACCCGAACAAACGCCCTTCGAGAGTAAAAATGGTCTGAAGATAAATTGAACGAAAAATAGTTCTCAGCGATAGTTCATGCCGAATTAATCAGCCACGTGATGATTAATACCTGAAGTGCCATACTTTCATTCAGAGGATTTAAATGAAAAAAATGATTATTGCGGGGATCGCCGCCGGGATGGCGTGTGCTTCCGTTTCTGTATTTGCGTCCAGTGGTGAAGGTCAAATTAATTTCACAGGTGAGATTATTGATTCTGCATGTACTGTGGTAAACGGTTTAAGCAATCCGCTTAATGTTTCATTAGGTAAGGTGTCTAAATCTGCATTTACCGGAAGTGGTTCGACGACCTCGACAACCCGCTTTAGTATTCAGTTAAAAGATTGTCCTGAAACGGTTACCAGCGCCTCGGTGACATTCGGCGGGACACCTGACAGTAACAACAAAGATATTCTTGCTGTGACATCAGGAACCGGTTCGGCGTCAGGAGTGGGTGTTCAGTTGCTGGATAAAACAGAAAATCCACTGAGTTTATATACGGCCTCTGCTGCATATACGCTCACGCCTGGTACCACAACAAACGATCTGCAGTTTGGTGCACGTTATATCCAGACCGGAGGAACGGTGTCTGCCGGACTGGCGAATGCCGCGTCTACCTTCACTATCGTTTACAACTAATAAAACAGATATTAGCTACCCCAGTGGCTAATATCTGTTATTGCTTTATTACGGTGTCACTATGCGAAAATATCTTCTGGCCTCCTCTTTTTTATTTATTGCCTCCGTTGCCCATGCGGGTATTACCATTGGCGGCACGCGCGTGGTCTACCCAGAAAGTAAAAAAGAATCCTCTATTGGGATCACCAACCCGGACAATCTCGATTATCTGGTGCAGTCATGGGTCGAGACGGAAGATAACGCACGTGAGAAAGCACCGTTTCTGATCACGCCGCCGCTGTTTCGCCTTGATGCGAAGCAAGAGAACGTTCTGCGCATCATCAGAACCGGGGGAAACTTACCTGCCGATCGCGAATCGCTGTTCTGGCTGAATATTAAATCCATCCCCTCTTCTGCGCGCAATGAGAGCGTTAATACGCTGCAGATTGCGATTAAAACCCGCATTAAGCTGCTTTATCGCCCGTCAGGAATTACCGGTAAACCGGAAGATGTTGCCACGCAATTATCCTGGCACACCCGGGGAAACCAGCTGATTGTCGAAAACCCCACGCCGTTTTATATGAATTTCCAGGAAATAACGCTCGACGGTAAAAAAGTTGATAAAGCCACCTATGCTGGCCCAAAAAGTGAAACCCATTTCACGACACCAGGAAATATTACAGCACACACCGTGAACTGGAAAATCATCAATGATTACGGCGGTATTAGCCAGTCCTATAGCGCACAGATTAAATAACGTCTGGAATAGCGAAAATTATTATGAGCTGGGACTACTCCACCGAACCACCCAAACAGCACGGACGCTCAATGCTTATTGCATTGGGCTGCACGCTGTTGGGTGTGTGTGTGCAAAAAGTGCTGGCCGATGATTATTTCAACCCGGCGCTACTGGATATTGATAACCCAGGCCAGGGTAAAACCGACCTCAGTATTTATGAGATTGGTCCCGGTCAGGCTCCCGGTAAATATCACGTTGACGTTTACGTCAACAATAATAAAGTGGCAAGCAAAGAGATTGAGTTCACGCTGAAGAAAGACGCCAGTGGTAAATCAACCCTGCAGCCGTGTCTTAGCGCCGCCCAGCTAAAAAGCTTCGGTATTAATATCGAAAAATTCGGGCAGGACGATAAGGCGCAGTGTATTGACCTGAGCGTGATCCCCTCCGCCAGCGCAACGTTTCATGTTAATCCGCAGCAGTTGCTGTTAAGCATTCCCCAGACCGCAATTACTCAGGTGCCGCGTGATTACGTCGACCCGCAGGAATATGACGAGGGAATTAACGCCCTGCTGCTCAATTACAGCTTCACCGCCGGGAACAACCGCGGCAAAGGTGAGAACGGTAGCGATCAGCGCAGCGAGTTTCTTAACCTGCGTCCGGGTCTTAACCTCGGGGCGTGGCGTTTTCGTAACTACTCCACCTGGAGCAAAACCAGCGGTGACGGTGACGCAGAGAGCCAGTTTTCTTCGGTCTATACCTACGCCCAGCGCGATATTATCGCCCTTGGCGGGAACGTCACATTCGGCCAAAGCTCTTCCCCTTCCGACGTGTTTGACAGCATCTCTTACACCGGGGCGCAGATCGCCTCGGATGACGACATGCTCCCGGACAGCATGAAGGGCTTTGCGCCGGTGATCCGCGGTACGGCGCACAGTAACGCCCAGGTTATCGTTCGCCAGAATGGTTACGTCATTTACCAGAACTATGTCGCTCCCGGCGCGTTCGAGATCAACGATCTCTACCCCACCGGCGGAAGCGGCGATTTGAACGTCACCGTAAAAGAGACGGACGGCAGCGAACAGCATTTTGTGGTGCCTTATGCGTCGGTGCCGGTGTTGCAGCGTGAAGGCCGCTTTAAATACAGCCTCACCGCGGGGCGCTATCGCAGCTATGACAACGACGTCGAAAAAACCCCGTTTATGCAGGGTACGGCAATCTACGGCTTGCCTTACGGCTTTACGGTCTACGGCGGCGTGCAGGCAAGCCAGTATTACGATGCGCTGGCGCTGGGGGTCGGCAAGAATATCGGCGATCTCGGGGCCTTTTCGGTGGATGTCACCGACGCCAAATCAGAGATGCAGGATCAGGACCCCACTCGCGGGCGCTCCTGGCGCATCCGCTACAGCAAAGATTTCGCCACCACCGGTACCCATTTTTCCATTGCTGGCTATCGCTATAACAGCAAGGGGTTCTACACCCTGCAGGACACGCTGGATTCCCATACCCGTAATGACGACTGGGAAACGCCGGACACGCGCCGCAGCCGCGAGGAGGCGACTGTCGACCAGTCCCTGGGCGGGGCGTTTGGTTCCCTGACGTTAAGCCTGGTCAAAGAGAACTACTGGAATTCAAGCCAGGGGATGACCTCACTGAACCTCGGCTACAACAACTCCTGGCACGGCATCAGCTACGGTCTCAGTTACGGACTGGATAAAAACACGCGTGACAGCGGGGATGACAATAATGAGAAAACCAGCGAGCAGACGATTGCATTTAACGTCTCCGTTCCGCTCGATCGCTGGCTCAGCAACACCTGGGTGAACTACAACCTGAACAGCACGAAGCACGAAACAACCCAAAGCGTGGGTCTGAACGGCACGGCGCTGGCCGGTAATAACCTCAGTTGGGGGGTTCAGCAGGGCCATAGTCAGAGCAGTGGGGACAGCACCAGTCTGAATGCCGATTATAAAGGCACCTACGGCGAAGTGAGCGCCGGGTATTCCCAGGATAACCAGCAACAACAGCTCAATATCGGTCTTCAGGGCAGCATGATCGCCCATGCGCATGGCATCACCCTTGGTCAGCCGATGGGTGAGACCGCTGCGCTGATCGAAGCGCCGGGCGCAGACGACACCAACGTCACCAATCAGACAGGCATTAACACCGATTTTCGCGGCTATGCCATTGTGCCGTACGTTTCGCCATACCGTCACAACACCCTCGCGCTGAACACCGAAACCTTGCCGGAAAATGCCGATATCGACCAGGCCGCAAAAACGGTGACACCAACGCGCGGCGCCATTGTGCGAGCACATTATGAAACGCACGTAGGCAGTCGGGTGTTGATGACACTAAAACACGCGGATGGTCGCCCGATCCCCTTTGGCGCAACGGCATCTCAGGCCCATCAGGACGGTGAATTTATCGTAGGCGACGGCGGGCAGGTGTACCTCACCGGTATGCACGAGACAGGTACGGTTAATGTCAGCTGGGGGAAAACCGCCGACAGCCATTGCAAGGCAACTTATCACCTGCCCACCAAAGCCGACGGCCCTGTTCTTAACGTTACGGCGCAGTGTGTATGACCCTTCCCGAGGAAAAAATGAACATGTGTAGATATGTCTTCGCACTGCTGGTTTTACTCACGAGCGCGTGTCTGGTGCCGCATGCCCAGGCGGCAACCTCCTGTGACAGCGCCGATCTGCCTTATACCCTTGATGCGGGCACGCTTTCTGTTCCCACAACACTCGATATTGGCGGCGTCATCCCGGGTTCGGCAAAGACCCATACCGTTAACGGCAGCTGTACCGGCACGATGACGAATCACACCCTAATTTCCTGCTATTACGGAACGGGAACGGAAGTGCCTGGCATGCCGGGCGTGTACACCACCAATGTTGACGGCATCGGCATTGAGCTTCTGAACAGCAGCGGGCAGATCGTTCGCGGCAAAGGGTACTCATGCGATACAACCGCCACGCCCATTGGGACGGTCAGCAGCGACAGCGGACAAACATTTTCTTTCAGCTACACCCAGCGGTTAATCAAAACGGCATCACATATCGGTAGCGGTACCCTTTCGCTCGCGCAGGATCCCTATGGATTCGGGGTTTATAACTCTGTGGGGATTTCTGGTGCACGTAATACCAGCCACTATTCCGCCACGGTCAGCGAAAGAACGGCGACCTGTTCTATTGATCCGCTAAATCTGACGGTGACCCTCGGCAATTTCCCGGTGTCGCAATTTACCCACGTGGGCAGCTATACCGCCTGGAAGTATTTCAACATCACCGCTACCTGTACCGAAGAGGTCAATCTTACGGCCTCGGTAACCAGCGCAAATGGCATCAACAGCCAGTATGCAGATGTCCTGAACCTGACGCCCGGCAGCGACAGCGCCACGGGCGTGGGGGTGAGAATGCTGCTTGACGGTGTCGATCTTAAATACGACTACCCAATCCCGGTGGGTGGAAGAGCCGAACCAGGCGTTCCGGATGTGATCCCCTTCGCGGTGCAGTATTACCAGACAGATGCCAGCGTCACGGCGGGGAAAGCCAATACGATTGCCACCATCGATCTTGAATACCAGTAACGGAGCGAAGATGAAAACGTTATCCCTTTTGCTCGCTCTGACGAGCCTCTCTGTGGGCGCGACCGACGTGACGCTCAATATCGAAGGGAATATTTACGACACCACCTGCCAGGTAGACAGCGCCAGCCAGAACATGGTGGTGGATCTGGGACAGGCCGTCGCCAGTGATTTTAAGGATATCGGCGACACCGGCCCGTGGAAAAACTTCGATTTAAAGCTCACCAATTGTCCGCCCACGCTGACGGTTGCCACCATCAGCGTTGACGGCCCCCGCGATACGGAACACCCCTTTAAATTCGCCAATAGTGGCACTGCCAAAGGGGTGGCATTAGAGCTGGCCGACCGTCTGGATTACATCGTGCTTGCCCCCGAAGCCCGCTTCAGCGTGGTGATTGACGCCGGTACCCACACCGCCGATTTTCCTATGGCGGCACGCTATTACGCTACCGCCCTGCCTGTGACGGCGGGTACCTTCAACAGCGTTGTTCAGGCCACCTTTACTTACCAGTAGGACCGCGCCCCTTAGCACGGATGCTTTTCCGACGCCCGGCAGTCTGTTTTGCCGGGCGTTTTTTTATTTCAGGCACCTCCGGCTGTTCTATCGGGAACACCGGCAGGGCATTCAGCAGGCGCTGACCATAGTTTTTGGTGAGCAGACGCTTGTCGTAGATCACCACTTCGCCCCAGCAGCCGTGGCTACGAATCAGACGACCCACCTGCTGAATCAGGTTAAACGACGCCGCCGGGAGACTTTGAACCTCAAACGGATAGCGGTTGAGGCTTTTCAGCCATTCTCCTTCGGTGATCACCACCGGGCTGTCGATGGGCGGGAAGGCAATTTTGTGAATATGCACCTGGGTCAGATAGTCGCCCTTCAGATCCAGACCTTCCGCAAAAGACTGTAACCCCACCAGCACGCTGCGCTCGCCGTTATCGATGCGCTGGCGGTGGAGCTCTACCAGCCGGTAGCGCGGCTGATCGCCCTGCACCAGCAGCAGTAAACGCAGATCGGTAACATGTTCCAGAAAGCGCTGCATGGCGCGTCCACTGGCAAACAGCACCAGCATGCCGGGGTATTTTTTACTCTCCAGCTGTTCGCGGAAATAGGCGGCCATTTCGGCAATATGCTGCTCTTCGTTATCGATAAGCGGCTCGTAGCGCATGCGCGGGATCACCAGCTTGCCCTGCTCGCAGTGGTTAAACGGCGAGTCCAGCGCCACGAAACGGTCCCCCGCTTTTTCCTTCAGGCCGCTCATCTCCTGCAGCCGCGAGAAGCTGTTCAGGGAACGCAAGGTCGCTGACGTTACCACCACGTGCGGCACGCTGCGCCAGATCAGCTTTTCCAGCTGATCGGCCACGCGGATGCCCACGCAGTGGAAAAAGAGGTGTACCTGCCCGTCTCTCACTTCGCGGGTGGCCCATTTGGTGACCGGCGCGCCGGACGCCTGCGCCATTGAGGCCAGCCGCCAGAGTTTGCTTTGCGCTTCAAACATGCCCAGCGCACGATTCATTTGCAGAAGAATACGGTGCAAACGCACCACGTCATGGGTGCCGGTCTTTTCACTGAGATCGTTTAAGAACATCTCTGCCAGGCCGCGCAGCTTTTCCAGATGCTTCGCCAGCTGCTGGCAAATCTCCATCACCTCGTCCGGCAGCTCCCCCATGGCAAAACGGTGCTCTGCCTCCTGAGTCGCCGGGAGATACAGATTCAGAATGTTGTTCAGGGATGCGATAAGGCCGTAGACCTCGTCACAGTGTTCGCTCAGACGCTCGGGCACCGCCAGCGGCGGCGTGGTTTTGGGACGGAACTGCTCCATGCAGGTGGCCACCAGCTTGCAGAACAGATCGAGCTGCAGGCGGAACCACGGGGCCGTGATTTCAGCACTCATCTCCAGCGCATCCCGGGCTACGTCAGGCAAATGGTGGCCTTCATCAAGCACCAGCAGCAGGTTTTTCGGCTCCGGCAGCACCGCCTCGCTCTCCAGCGCCGCCATCACCAGCGCATGATTGGCGACCACCACTTCCGCTTCCTGGATCTCCCGCCGGGCGACAAAAAACGGGCACTCGCGGTAGTAGTGACAGTTACGGTTGAGGCAGCTGGCTTTATCGGTGCTGAGCCTGCGCCATAAATCATCGCCGATGGCCTGGCTGGTGTGATCGCGCAAACCGTCCCACCTGTAGCTGTCGAGATCGGCTTTCAGCTTCGCGCACTGTTCCTGCTCCGCCTTGTTGTTTGGCGTCAGTTCGTCATCAAGAAACGCCAGCAGATCCTGCTGGGTGGGCTCACTGCTGGCGAGCGCCGCCAGGTTACGCGGGCAGACATAACGTCCGCGGCCAAAGGCGGCGGTAAAACGCAGCTCAGGGATAATTTTGCGCAGCAGCGGCAGGTCTTTGCTGAAGATCTGATCCTGTAGCGCCACGTTAGCGGTGCTGACCACCAGCGTCTTTTGTTCTTCCCGTGCAATAGCGATGCCCGGGATTAAATAAGAGAGGGTTTTACCGACCCCGGTTGGCGCTTCAATCGCCAGATGTCGCCCGTCATCACCGGCGAGCGTTTTTGCCACATCGGCAATCATCTGCCGCTGTGGTGCCCGGGGGATAAAGTCGGGGATCTGCTGCTGGAGTGCCTTATACCAGGCACCAATCTGCGCTTTCAGCGCCGCGGTTAAAGCCATCGGAAAACCTGAAATACTGTATAAACAGCCACTATTGTGGCACTTTATTTTCGTCGCCGCAAAAAGAAAAGCCCGGCTTTACGGCCGGGCTTCCAGATTACTGTGGGTTAACCGGTTTACGCGGACGGCGACGGCGCTGCCCTTCTCCTGCCGGTTTCCCTTCGCCGTCGCGGCGAGGCGGTTTATTGCCCGACTTCGGCGCACCGCCTTCGGCACGGCGTGGCTGCTGCTGACCACGGCCGCCGCCCTGACCGCGTCCACCGCCGCCACGCTGCTGGCGACCATTCTGAATTGGCTCCGCTTTAATGGACGGATCCACTTCGTATCCCGGCGTTTCAATACGCGGGATCTCTTTCTTCAGCAGGCGTTCGATGTCGCGCAGCAGTTTGTGTTCATCCACGCAGACCAGCGAGAGCGCTTCGCCAGTGGCCGCCGCACGACCGGTACGGCCGATACGGTGAACATAGTCTTCCGGCACGTTTGGCAGCTCGTAGTTCACCACGTGCGGCAGCTCTTCAATGTCCAGACCACGGGCAGCGATGTCGGTGGCCACCAGCACGCGGATATCACCGGATTTAAAGTCCGCCAGCGCACGGGTACGCGCCCCCTGGCTCTTGTTACCGTGGATAGCCGCACTGCGAATACCGTCTTTGTTCAGCTGTTCCGCCAGGTGGTTTGCACCGTGCTTGGTACGGGTAAAGACCAGCACCTGCTGCCAGTTACCCTGACCAATCATCTGGGAGAGCAGTTCCCGCTTACGCTTTTTATCAACGAAATGGACGTGCTGGGTCACCTGCTCAGAGGCGGTGTTGCGGCGCGCCACTTCAACTTCCAGCGGGTTATGCAGCAGCTTTTCAGCCAGCGCTTTGATCTCGTCGGAGAAGGTCGCGGAGAACAGCAGGTTCTGACGGCGCGGCGGGAGCTTAGCCAGCACGCGGCGAATATCGTGGATAAAGCCCATGTCGAGCATGCGGTCGGCTTCGTCCAGCACCAGAATTTCGACGTTATCAAGCTTCACGGCGTTCTGATGTTCCAGATCCAGCAGACGGCCCGGCGTTGCCACCAGCACGTCCACGCCGCCGCGCAGTTTCATCATCTGTGGGTTAATGCTCACACCGCCGAAAACCACCAGCGAACGAATGTTGAGATAGCGGCTGTAGTCACGCACGTTCTCGCCAATCTGCGCCGCCAGTTCGCGGGTTGGGGTGAGGATCAGCGCACGAACCGGGCGACGCCCCTTCGCGTGCGGCTGATTTTTTACCAGCAACTCTAACAGTGGCAGGGTAAAGCCTGCGGTTTTACCGGTCCCGGTCTGGGCACTGGCCATCAGGTCACGGCCCTGCAGAACGGCAGGGATCGCCTGCTGCTGGATTGGGGTTGGCTCAACGTAGCCCTGCTCTGCGATCGCGCGCAGAATTTCCGGGTTCAGGCCAAGGGAATCAAAAGACATAAAAACTCCGAACCGCCCCGACCATCACAGGTGTAGTTTTCAGGGAGATATAACAATTAGGAGGACAAAAACCACAATGTCGCGAAGGGGCGGAGTGTAGCAGCTTTTGTGACGTGGCGCATAAAATATCCCTCCACCTTCCCTCGACGATTTCGCTAATCAGGCATAATCTTAATCAATCGATTGATTAATTTTTAATGCCGCTATGAATACAACCCCGACAACCTCTAAAGGCGAACAGGCCAAAAGCCAGCTTATTGCTGCCGCGCTGGCGCAGTTTGGTGAGTATGGCTTACACGCCACCACCCGGGATATCGCGGCGCAGGCCGGGCAAAACATTGCGGCTATCCCCTACTATTTTGGCTCAAAAGAGGATTTATACCTCGCCTGTGCCCAGTGGATCGCCGATTTTATTGGCACGCAGTTTCACCCACACGTGGAGGAAGCCACCGCGCTGCTCAGCCAGCCGTCGCCCGATCGTGACGCTATCCGCCAGCTGATCCTCAACGCCTGCCACAACATGATCCGCCTGCTGACGCACGACGACACGCTGAACCTGAGTCGATTTATCTCCCGTGAACAGCTCTTCCCCACTGCCGCCTACCAGCTGGTGCATGACCAGGTGATTGCCCCGATGCACACGCACCTTACCCGGCTGATCGCGGCCTATACCGGGCAAGACGCCAACGATACCGCTACGATTTTGCATACCCACGCCCTGCTGGGTGAGATTCTGGCCTTCCGTCTGGGGCGAGAAACGATTCTGTTACGCACCGGCTGGACACAATTTGATGAGGATAAAGCCGCGCAGATTAGCCAGGTTATCACCTGTCATCTGGATCTGATCCTGCAAGGCTTAACGCAAAGGAGCCTGAAGTCATGAAAAAACCTGTCGCCATCATTCTGGTGGTTGTTGTTTTGCTTGCCGCAGGCGTCGGTGGCTGGCTGTGGTATCAAAGCCATCAGGATCGCGGCCTGACGCTGTACGGTAACGTTGATATTCGCACCGTGAATATGAGCTTCCGCGTCGGGGGGCGGCTGGCGTCGCTTAACGTGGATGAGGGCGACACCATCAAAACCGGGCAGACGCTGGGGATGCTTGATAAAGCGCCCTACGAGAACGCGTTAATGCAGGCAAAAGCCGGCGTTTCCGTCGCCCAGGCGCAATATGATCTGATGCTGGCCGGTTATCGTGACGAAGAGATTGCCCAGGCTGCTGCCGCAGTCAAACAGGCGCAGGCAGCCTATGACTATGCGCAGAATTTCTATGCCCGCCAGCAGGGGCTGTGGAAAAGCCGCACTATTTCGGCCAACGATCTGGAAAACGCCCGTTCATCACGAGATCAGGCTCAGGCAACGCTGAAATCCGCACAGGACAAACTGAGTCAGTACCACACCGGTAACCGCCCGCAGGATATCGCCCAGGCCAAAGCCAGCCTTGAACAGGCGCAGGCCCAACTGGCCCAGGCGGAACTCGATCTGCATGACACCACGCTGGTGGCACCGTCTGACGGCACGCTGATGACCCGCGCCGTGGAGCCCGGCAGCATGCTCAACGCCGGAAGCACCGTTTTAACCCTGTCGCTCACCCGTCCGGTATGGGTGCGCGCCTACATTGATGAACCAAACCTCGGCCAGATGCAGCCGGGTCGCGAACTGTTGCTCTATACCGACGGCCGTCCCGATAAACCGTATCACGGCAAAGTGGGCTTTGTTTCACCCACCGCTGAGTTCACGCCAAAAACGGTGGAAACGCCGGATCTGCGTACCGACCTGGTGTATCGCCTGCGCATCATCGTCACCGATGCGGACGATGCGCTGCGTCAGGGCATGCCAGTCACCGTAAAAGTGAACAGCGGGGAACGACATGAATGACGCGGTTATCCGGCTCGACAATCTGGTCAAACGCTTCGCGGGCATGGAAAAACCGGCCGTCGCGCCGCTGAACTGCACCATCCAGAAAGGCTATGTAACCGGGCTGGTTGGTCCGGACGGCGCAGGCAAAACCACGTTGATGCGGATGCTGGCAGGCCTGCTTAAGCCCGATGAAGGGGCGGCCAGCGTGCTCGGACTCGATCCGATTAAAGATGACGGTGCACTCCACGCCATGCTCGGCTATATGCCGCAGAAGTTTGGTCTCTATGAAGACCTGACGGTGATGGAGAACCTTAATCTGTACGCCGATCTGCGCAGCGTGACCGGTGAAACCCGTCAGCAGACTTTCGCCCGTCTGCTGTCCTTCACCTCCCTCGGTCCCTTCACCGATCGTCTGGCGGGCAAGCTCTCCGGCGGGATGAAGCAAAAGCTGGGGCTGGCCTGTACGCTGGTCGGCGAGCCGAAAGTGCTGCTGCTGGATGAGCCCGGCGTGGGCGTGGACCCCATTTCACGCCGCGAACTGTGGCAGATGGTGCACGAGCTGGCCGGTGACGGAATGCTGATCCTCTGGAGCACCTCCTATCTGGATGAAGCCGAGCAGTGTCGCGATGTGCTGCTGATGAACGAAGGCGAGCTGCTTTATCAGGGAGAACCGACGAAGCTGACCCAAAGCATGGCCGGACGCAGTTTCCTGATGCACAGCCCGCAGGAGTCGAACCGCAAACTGCTGCAACGGGTGCTGAAGCTGCCCCAGGTCAGCGACGGGATGATTCAGGGCCGTTCGGTGCGCGTGATCCTGACCAAAGAGGCGACCGAAGCGGATATTCGTCACGCGCCGGGCATGCCTGACATTGAGATGGAAGAGACGGCTCCCCGCTTTGAAGACGCGTTTATCGATCTGCTGGGCGGAGCGGGTACTTCGGAATCGCCGCTCGGGGCGATCCTGCACACGGTAGAAGGTACGCCGGGTGAGACGGTGATCGAAGCCAAATCCCTGACCAAAAAATTCGGTGATTTCGCCGCCACCGATAACGTCAATTTCGCGGTGAAGCGCGGTGAAATTTTTGGCCTGCTCGGGCCAAACGGCGCGGGGAAATCCACCACCTTTAAGATGATGTGTGGCCTGCTGGTGCCTACGTCCGGCAAAGCGCTGGTACTGGATATGGATTTGAAAGTCAGCTCCGGCAAGGCGCGCCAGCATCTGGGGTATATGGCGCAGAAGTTCTCGCTGTACGGCAACCTGACGGTCGAGCAGAACCTGCGCTTTTTCTCCGGCGTTTACGGCCTGCGAGGGCGCGCCCAGGACGAGAAAATCCACCGGATGAGCGAGGCGTTTGGCCTGACAGCTATCGCTTCCCACGCCACGGATGAGCTGCCCCTGGGATTCAAACAGCGGCTGGCGCTGGCCTGCTCGCTGATGCACGAGCCCGATATTCTGTTTCTGGATGAACCCACGTCAGGTGTTGATCCCCTCACCCGCCGCGAGTTCTGGCTACACATCAACAGCATGGTGGAGAAAGGGGTGACGGTGATGGTAACCACCCACTTTATGGACGAGGCGGAGTATTGCGACCGTATCGGGCTGGTCTATCGCGGCAAGCTGATTGCCCACGGCACGCCGGATGACCTGAAAGCCCAGGCCGCAGACGACGAGGTGCCGGACCCGACCATGGAGCAGGCGTTTATCACCCTCATCCACGACTGGGATAAGGAGAATGCCGATGCGCAATAAGGCGATTTCCTGGCGCCGGGTGCGCGCGCTGTGCATCAAAGAGACGCGTCAGATCGTGCGTGACCCCAGCAGTTGGCTGATTGCGGTGGTTATCCCGCTTCTGCTGCTGTTTATCTTCGGCTATGGGATCAACCTCGACTCCAGCAAGCTGCGGGTCGGGATATTACTGGAGCAGCAGAGCGAAGAGGCGCTGGATTTCACCCACGCCATGACCGGCTCGCCCTACATTGACGCCACCATCAGCGACAACCGGCAAGCGCTTATTCAGAAGATGCAGGCCGGGAAAATCCGCGGTCTGGTGGTGATCCCGGTCGATTTTGCCGCCAACATGGCGCGGGCAGATACCGCTGCGCCGATCCAGGTGATCACTGACGGCAGCGAGCCGAATACCGCCAACTTTGTCCAGGGCTACGTAGAGGGGATCTGGCAGCTCTGGCAGATGCAGCGCGCCGAAGACCGGGGCGAAACGTTCGAACCGCTGATCGACGTACAGATGCGCTACTGGTTTAACCCTGCCGCCATCAGCCAGCATTTTATTATCCCGGGTGCGGTCACCATCATTATGACGGTGATTGGCGCAATCCTGACCTCGCTGGTGATTGCCCGCGAGTGGGAGCGCGGCACCATGGAGGCGCTGCTTTCAACCGAAGTGACGCGCCTTGAGCTGCTGCTGTGTAAGCTTATCCCCTACTACTTCCTCGGCATGCTGGCGATGCTGCTCTGTATGCTGGTCTCGGTGTTTATCCTCGGGGTGCCATACCGCGGCTCGCTGGTGCTGCTCTTTTTCATCACCAGCCTGTTCCTGCTGAGCACGTTGGGCATGGGGCTGCTCATCTCCACCGTCACCCGCAACCAGTTTAACGCCGCGCAGGTGGCGCTGAACGCCGCCTTTTTACCGTCGATTATGCTGTCTGGGTTTATCTTCCAGATAGACAGCATGCCCGCGGTGATCCGCGCCGTGACCTACATTATTCCGGCGCGCTATTTCGTCAGCACGCTGCAAAGCCTGTTCCTGGCGGGGAATATTCCGGTAGTGCTGATTATCAATACCCTGTTTTTGCTGGCGTCGGCGGCGATGTTTATTGGGCTGACGTGGATGAAAACCAAACGGCGTCTGGATTAAGGAGCGAACATGTTTCACCGTTTATGGACGTTAATACGCAAAGAGCTGCAATCGCTGCTGCGCGAGCCGCAAACCCGCGCCATTCTGGTGTTGCCGGTGCTCATCCAGGTGTTTCTGTTCCCTTTTGCCGCCACGCTTGAGGTGACCAACGCCACCATCGCGATTTACAACGAAGACAACGGTAAACATTCCGTCGAGCTGACCCAGCGCTTTGCCCGGGCGAAGGCTTTTACCCATATCCTGCTGCTGAAAAG
Source organism: Enterobacter sp. 50793107 (assembly GCF_001463365.1). NCBI lineage: Bacteria > Pseudomonadati > Pseudomonadota > Gammaproteobacteria > Enterobacterales > Enterobacteriaceae > Enterobacter > Enterobacter sp. 50793107. Next base: position 48,572 of record NZ_LNII01000079.1, read on the forward strand.
TCCACAGGCGATCCAGCCCACCATCGATACCCAGAAAGCGCTGCTGCTGGTGCGTTTTCCGGCTGATTTTTCCCGCAATCTGGACACCTTCCAGCCCGCGCCCATGCAGTTGATCCTCGACGGGCGTAACTCCAACAGCGCGCAGATTGCCGCGAATTATCTGCAACAGGTGGTGAAGGATTATCAGCAGGAGTTGATGGAGGGGAAACCGAAGCCCAACAACAGCGAGCTGGTGGTACGTAACTGGTACAACCCAAACCTGGACTACAAATGGTTTGTGGTGCCGTCGCTGATCGCCATGATCACCACCATTGGGGTGATGATCGTCACCTCCCTGTCCGTCGCCCGCGAACGCGAGCAAGGTACGCTCGATCAGCTGCTGGTCTCCCCGCTGGCGACCTGGCAAATCTTCGTCGGTAAAGCGGTTCCCGCCCTGATTGTTGCCACGTTCCAGGCCACCATCGTGCTGGGCGTGGGGATCTGGGCCTACCAGATCCCGTTCGCCGGGTCGCTGGCGCTGTTCTACTTCACGATGGTGATCTACGGGCTGTCGCTGGTCGGGTTTGGCCTGCTGATTTCCGCGCTCTGCTCCACGCAGCAGCAGGCGTTTATTGGCGTGTTTGTCTTTATGATGCCGGCCATCCTGCTCTCCGGGTATGTTTCGCCGGTTGAGAATATGCCGGTGTGGTTACAGGATCTGACGTGGATAAACCCGATTCGTCACTTTACGGATATCACCAAGCAAATTTATCTGAAGGATGCGAGTCTGGATATTATCTGGGGAAGTTTGTGGCCGCTACTGGTCATAGCGGCCACGACGGGGTCAGTGGCGTACGCGATGTTTAGACGCAACATTGCGTAGCTTTTTCTCTTTGGCCAGCAAAGAGACCACCGCAGGCCCTGCAAGAATGGCCAGACCGGCCAGCGCCAGCAGCAGGTTGTTTTGCAGCACGCGGGACAGCAGCCACAGCACAATCATTGCGGCACCAAAGTACCAGGTGGTGGTGAGCTCTTCGAGCACATCACCCACCTCGCGCCAGCGCGCTTCATGATGGCGCTGCAGGAACAACATCGACAGCACGGTGACGCCATAGAGGACGCATAGTCCTAAGCCAACACGCACCAGCGTGCCGCTCATCCAGCCCATCACCAGTACGGCCACGACCAGTAAATGCAACATTATCTGCCAGCAACTTAGACCCGTTGCGACACGAACACGTTGTTGCCACTTCATGGCTTCTCTCCTGAAGGATTTTTCTCTGCTTAATCAGACTACCGCACTTTACGGAAAATTCCGTAACACCGCATCTTTTTGTGACGACGACTACACTTTATTTTCATTGGGATAGTCACTCAGGAAGGAGCTTATGACCAAAAAAATGCAGCATTTCTCGCTTAAAGTGCTGACGATAAACATTCATAAAGGCTTCACAGCATTTAATCGCCGCTTCATTTTACCGGAGCTGCGCGACGCGGTTCGCACCGTCAGCGCGGACATTGTCTGCCTGCAGGAAGTGATGGGCGCGCACGAGGTCCATCCGATGCACTTCGAAAACTGGCCCGACACGCCCCACTACGAATTTCTGGCCGACACCATGTGGAGTGATTACGCTTACGGCCGCAATGCGGTCTATCCTGAAGGGCATCACGGAAATGCGGTGTTGTCGCGTTATCCCATTGAACATTACGAGAACCGGGACGTCTCCGTCGGCGAAAGCGAAAAGCGTGGGCTGCTGTATTGCCGTATCGCCCCGCCGGATCTCGATTTTCCGGTGCACGTTGGCTGTGTGCATCTCGGTCTGCGGGAAGCGCATCGCCAGGCACAGCTGCAGATGCTGGCCGAGTGGACTAATGCCCTGCCCGAAGGAGAGCCGGTGGTCATTGCCGGGGATTTTAACGACTGGCGGCAGCGGGCTAACCACCCTCTGAAGGTGGAGGCCGGGCTGGAGGAGATTTTCACCCGCGCGCACGGCAGACCTGCGCGCACGTTTCCGGTGCGCTTCCCGTTGCTGAGGCTTGACCGCATTTATGTGAAAAACGCCCATGCCAGCAGCCCGACCGCGCTGGCGTTGCTTAACTGGCGCCACCTTTCCGACCATGCCCCGCTGAGCGCGGAGATCCACTTATGAAATGTACCTGGCAGGAAGGCAACCGGATCACGCTGCTGGTCAACGGGGACGAATATTACCCCGCCGTTTTTGATGCGATAGACCGCGCGCAGCATAAAGTGATCCTCGAGACCTTTATCTGGTTTGAAGATGATGTGGGCAAACAGTTGCACAGCGTGCTGCTGCGCGCCGCCCAGCGCGGCGTCAAAATTGAAGCGCTGCTGGATGGCTATGGCTCGCCCGATCTTAGCGATGCGTTCGTGAATGAGCTCACTGCCGCAGGCGTTGTGTTCCGCTACTACGATCCCGGCCCTCGCCTGTTCGGCATGCGTACCAATCTCTTTCGCCGGATGCACCGCAAAATCGTCGTCATTGATGAGACGGTGGCGTTTGTCGGTGGCATTAACTACTCCGCCGAGCATATGTCTGACTACGGCCCGGAGGCCAAGCAGGATTACGCCATCCGCATCGAAGGGCCTGTGGTTCAGGACATTTTGCTGTTTGAACTGGAAAACTTACCCGGCAAAGAGGCCGCCCGACGCTGGTGGAAGCGCCGCCATCGTCCGGAAGAGAACCGGAAGCCCGGCGAAGCGCAGGCGTTGTTCGTCTGGCGGGATAACGGCGAGCACCGGGACGATATTGAGCGCCACTACCTGAAAATGCTGGCGAATGCCAAACGCGAAGTGATCATCGCCAACGCCTATTTCTTCCCGGGCTACCGGCTGCTGCACGCCATGCGCAGTGCTGCCCGACGCGGCGTCCGCGTGAAGCTGATTGTACAGGGCGAGCCGGATATGCCCATCGTCAAAGTCGGCGCGCGGCTGCTCTATAACTACCTGCTCAAAGGCGGAGTGCAAATCTACGAATACCGTCGCCGACCGCTGCACGGCAAAGTCGCGCTGATGGACGATCACTGGGCGACCGTCGGCTCCAGTAACCTCGATCCGCTGAGCCTGTCACTCAACCTGGAAGCGAACCTGATCATTCACGATCGCCAGTTTAACCAGACCCTGCGGGATAACCTGCAGGGGCTGATCGTCAACGACTGCGTGCGCGTGGACGAGTCCATGGTGCCAAAACGCACCTGGTGGAATCTGGGGATCAGCGTAGTGGTGTTCCACTTCCTGCGCCATTTCCCGGCGATGGTGGGCTGGCTGCCGGCGCATACCCCAAAACTTGCGCTGGTGGATCCGCCTGTTCAACCCGAAATGGAAACCCAGGACCGCATTGAGGCGGAAGATGGAGGGAAAACCTGATGTCTAAATCGCATCCACGCTGGCGAATGGCGAAAAAGATCCTGACCTGGCTGTTTTTTATTGCCGTTGCGGTGCTGCTGGTGGTTTACGCGCAAAAGGTGGACTGGGAAGAGGTGTGGAAAGTCATCCGCAACTACAACCGGATGGTGCTGCTGGGAGCGGTTGGGCTGGTGATTGTGAGCTATCTGATGTACGGCTGCTATGACCTGCTGGGTCGCGCCTACTGCGGCCACAAGCTGGCAAAACGCCAGGTCATGCTGGTGTCGTTTATCTGCTACGCCTTTAACCTGACGCTCAGCACCTGGGTCGGGGGGATTGGCATGCGCTATCGCCTGTACTCGCGCCTGGGACTGCCCGGTGGGACTATCACGCGTATATTTTCGCTGAGCATCACTACCAACTGGCTGGGTTATATTCTGCTGGGTGGGGTGATCTTTACCATCGGCGTGGTGCAGTTGCCCGCACACTGGTATATCGATGAAGCCACGCTGCGGATTTTGGGTTTCGCGCTCCTGCTCATTATCGCCCTGTATCTCTGGGCCTGCGCCTTTGCCAGACGCCGCCATATGACCATCAAAGGGCAAAAGCTGGTTTTACCCTCATGGAAATTTGCCGTGCTGCAGATGGCGGTCTCCAGCGCCAACTGGATGGCGATGGGGGCAATTATCTGGCTGCTCATTGGCGAAGATGTGAATTATTTCTTCGTGCTGGGGGTGCTGCTGGTGAGCAGTATTGCCGGGGTGATCGTACATATTCCGGCCGGGATTGGGGTGCTGGAAGCGGTATTTATCGCCCTGCTTGCCGGAGAACATGTTTCTCATGGGACGATTATCGCCGCCCTGCTCGCCTACCGCATGCTCTATTACTTCCTGCCGCTGGCGCTGGCAACGGTCTGTTATCTGGTGCTTGAGAGCCGGGCGAAAAAGCTGAGAGCGAAGAACGAGAAGGCGATGGCAAAATAGGCGCAGCGGTCTGATGCCCTCACCCCGGCCCTCTCCCACAGGGAGAGGGAGAAAACCGCACCGTTAGGGTGAGGGGCTGTACTTAACGACGGTTGCCGAAAATACGCAGCAGCATCAGGAACAGGTTGATGAAGTCCAGATACAGCGTCAGGGCACCCAGAATCGAGTATTTCCGCAGGTTGGAACTGTCACGCACGTCAATCTGCTCACCGATATTTTTCAGCTTCTGGGTGTCGTAGGCGGTTAAGCCAACGAAAATCACCACCCCGATATAGGTCACCGCCCACATCAGCGCGTCGCTCTTCAGCCACAGGTTCACCAGCGACGCCAGCACAATCCCGATCAGCCCCATGAACAGCATGTTGCCAAGACCGCTGAGGTCACGTTTGGTGGTGTAACCGTACAGGCTCATCACACCAAACATCCCGCCGGTGACCACAAAGGTGCTGGCGATGGAGGAGTAGGTATAGACGATGAAAATGCTGGAAAGCGTCAGCCCCGTCAGTGCCGAATAGAGCATAAACAGGGTGGTCGCCATCCCGGCACTCAGCTTCTGTACCAGACCGGAGAGCACAAACACCAGTGCCAGTTGCGCAATGATCAGCCCAAAGAAGGTGATTTTGCTGGAAAAGATAAACATCATCAGTTCAGGGGTATTGGCCGCATACCACGCGATAAATGCGGTAAGCAGTAAGCCCACCGTCATCCAGCCATAAACCTGAGCCATATACGTCTGCAGGCCACTACGGGTCTGCTGTACTATCGAATCGGAACGCGGAAATCGGTCCATGATTCACTCCTGATTAAGTAGACACACACGTTAAGACTAACACATCCACATAAACCTGTTACCAACGGCTGGCGGCCTGTTTGTCGCTGTCGCGCGATTCAACCCACCGCTCCCCCTCCGGCGTCGCTTCACGTTTCCAGAACGGGGCTTTGGTTTTCAGGTAATCCATGATGAACTCCCCGGCGGCAAACGCGCTGCCGCGATGGGCGCTGGTCACCCCCACGAAAACGATCTCCTCGCCCGGCCACATCTCACCGATGCGGTGGATAACCGTCACACGCCCGAGCGGCCAGCGGCCTCGCGCCTCTTCGACGATCGCAGCCAGAGATTTCTCGGTCATGCCCGGATAGTGTTCCAGCGTCAGCGCTTTTACGCTGTCGCCAAGGTTATGGTTACGCACTTTACCGGTGAAGGTCACAACAGCACCGTCTTCATCGCGCTCTGCCAGCCAGTGATATTCCGTACCGACGTTAAAGCGCTCAGGGCTAACCAGAATTCGCGTATCAGCCATCTTAACCCCCCGTCACCGGTGGGAAGAAGGCCACTTCATCACCTGCCTCCAGCGGATGGGTAAACTCCACCAGCGTCTGGTTGACGGCGGCCAGCAGCTTCCCTTCATCCAGCGCCAGCGCCCAACGGTCGCTTTGCGCCGCCAGATGCGCACGCAGTGCGGCAACGTCTTTAAACGTCGCTTCCAGCGTCAGGCTGTCGGTATTCACCAGTTCACGCACCTGGGCAAAAAAGAGCACCTTAATCATGGCTGTCCACCTTAAAATCACCGGATTTGCCGCCGCTTTTCGCCAGCAGACGAACCGGGCCAATCACCATATCTTTCTGCACCGCTTTGCACATATCGTAGATAGTCAGCGCGGCAACGGACGCCGCCGTCAGCGCTTCCATCTCCACGCCCGTTTTACCGGTTAAACGACACAGCGATTCGATGCGCACGCGGTTGTGCTCTGGCTGGGCCTGAAGATTGACCTCCACCTTGCTGAGCATCAGCGGGTGGCAGAGCGGAATTAAGTCCCAGGTGCGTTTCGCCGCCTGGATCCCGGCGATGCGGGCAGTGGCAAAGACATCACCCTTATGGTGGCTGCCGTCGATAATCATCGCCAGGGTGTCTGGCAGCATGGTAACGAACGCTTCGGCACGCGCCTCGCGGACCGTTTCGGCCTTGGCGGAGACGTCCACCATATGCGCTTCGCCAGCGGCGTTAATGTGGGTCAGTTGCGACATAGCTTATTTCTTTAAATGAGGATGAAAATTACACGGACGGGTACGGGCATCCAGCTGCGGGGCGATAATGTTGTCCCACGCGGTGCGGCAGGCTTTGGTCGAGCCCGGCATGGCGAATATCAGTGTGTTGTTCGCCATGCCCGCCACCGCACGTGACTGCAGCGTCGAGGTACCAATCTCTTCAAACGACAGCATGCGAAACACTTCGCCGAAGCCTTCTACCTCGCGGTCGAACAGCGGGATAAGCGCCTCTGGCGCCTGGTCGCCTGCGGTAAAACCGGTGCCGCCGGTGATCAACACCACCTGCACTTCATCGCTGGCAATCCACTGGGAGACCTGTGCGCGTATGGCATAGCGGTTCTCTTTGACGATCGCTTTATCGACGATCTTATGCCCGGCGTCATGGGCGGCTTCGCGCAGCCAGTGGCCGGAGGTGTCATCCTCTTCGCCACGACGGTCGGAAACGGTAAGGATGGCAATACGTGTCGGGATAAATTCCGCGCTGACCTGACTCATCTTCTGGTTCCTTCTTAAGCCTGATTACCCGCCAATGTATGACAGGTTCTGAGTAATGCCGGTGTTGCCCTGATGCAGGAAGTGGGTCTGTTTTTTATGCGTCAGCGCCTCAGAAATACGCGCTTCCAACGCGGTCTGTTGCGCATCGTCTTCCAGCAGATCGCGAAGGTTAACGCCGCCATCCCCGAACAGACAGAGATGCAGTTTGCCCACCGAGGAGACGCGCAGGCGGTTACAGCTGGCGCAGAAATCTTTCTCGTAAGGCATGATAAGCCCAATCTCCCCTTCGTAATCCGGGTGACAAAAGACCTGCGCCGGGCCGTCGCTGCGCTGGCGGATCTGGTGGATCCAGCCGCGTTTAAGCAGCTCATCGCGCAACACCATGCCGGAGATGTGATGGCGGCGGAACAGCTCGCTGCCCTCGCCCGTCTCCATGAGTTCAATAAACCGCAGTTGAATGGGGCGGGATTTGATCCACGCCAGGAAGGTATCCAGCTGATGATGGTTTACATCACGCATCAGTACGGTGTTGACTTTGACCTTATCGAACCCGGCGGTAAACGCGGCATCAATACCGTCCATCACCTGCTGGAATTTATCCTGCCCGGTAATGGCATGAAACTGACGGGCATCCAGGCTGTCCACGCTGACGTTAATGGCCGTTAAGCCCGCATCACGCCAGGTTGCGACATCGCGCGCCATGCGGTAGCCATTGGTGGTCACCGCAATCTGACGGATGCGTTCGTTTTCACGCACGGCGGCAATAATGTCGGGGAAGTCACGGCGCAGCGAAGGTTCTCCGCCGGTCAGACGCACTTTTTCCGTGCCGAGTGCCGAGAACGCGCGCGTAACGCGGCGAACTTCATCCACGGAGAGAAAGCCGTTATTGGTGACGCTGCCCGGTTTGTAGCCGTCGGGCAGACAGTAGGTGCAACGGAAGTTGCACACATCGGTAATCGACAGACGTAAGTAGTAAAACTTACGCGCGAAAGCATCAGTAAGTTGTGAAGCCATGTACACCTTTCCAGATACGGGAGGCACAGTCATTTCTTTCTGTACCCTGGTGGCATAGTTGCCACGGCCAGGGCGCCATATCTTTCGACACAGGCACCAGGGCTAGAGTGTATGTTTTCAAATTTGAAAACGTGGTTATGGCGATAGTAGCGCGTAAATCACCCTTTCGCCATTACCGCTTAACGCTATATAAACATGTATATAGCGACCTGATCGTGCATTTTCGTTACAGAATACGCCAAAACAGCAGATTCGCATTGATATACGTCATTTTGCCCTGGCTGAGGCATCGTCTTTTAGGGGTAGTTAGGTTACTGTTACGCAGATCGAACGTGATAAGGAATAGGTATGCGCAATCGCACTTTTGCGGATCTTGACCGGGTGGTGGCACTGGGTGGAGGCCATGGTCTGGGCCGGGTGATGTCCTCTTTGTCATCCCTTGGCTCAAGACTGACAGGGATAGTAACAACAACGGATAACGGCGGATCGACGGGGCGGATCCGACGCGCAGAAGGCGGCATTGCCTGGGGCGATATGCGTAACTGCCTGAACCAGTTAATTACCGAACCGAGCGTCGCCTCGGCGATGTTTGAGTACCGTTTTGGCGGTAACGGGGAACTTTCCGGGCATAACCTTGGAAATTTGATGCTTAAAGCGCTGGATCACCTGAGCGTGCGCCCGCTGGAAGCGATCAATCTCATCCGCAATCTGCTCAAAGTGGATGCGTTCCTGATCCCGATGTCTGAACAACCGGTCGATTTGATGGCTATCGACGTGGAAGGTCATGAAGTGTACGGCGAAGTGAATATTGATCAGCTTACGCTGCCGCCGAAAGAGCTGATGACTTACCCGGCCGTTCCTGCCACGCGCGAAGCAGTTGAGGCCATCGCCGAGGCGGATTTGATCCTGATTGGCCCGGGCAGTTTTTACACCAGCCTGATGCCGATTTTACTGGTGAAAGAGCTGGCACAGGCCCTGCGCAGAACGCCCGCCCCGATGGTGTACATCGGTAATTTAGGCCGCGAATTGAGTCCGGCTGCGGCCAGCCTGTCGCTGGCGGATAAACTGGAGCTGATGGAGCAGTACGTCGGTAAAAAAATCATCGATGGTGTCGTGGTCGGGCCGAAAGTGGATGTGTCGGGCATTGGCGATCGCGTGGTGGTGCAGGAGCCGCTGGAGGCCAGCGATATCAAATACCGTCATGACCGTCACTTGTTGCGTGAAGCGCTGGAGAAGGCGATTCAGGAGTTGGGTTAGGCTCGTTTTGTGCGGCCTGATGCCCTCATCCTGGCCCTCTCCCACAGGGCTGAGGGTTCCCCAGAAAAATGAAAAGCACGATGAAGTGTGATCTACTGGTTGCGCTAACAAATCAGAAGAGACCTCATCGTGCCTTTACAGACAGTCTGCCAGAAATTTTTCTCCGCGTCTTTACC